>NZ_JAAQQT010000634.1:0-43793 GCF_011742065.1 Aquabacterium sp. A08 | reverse complement strand
GCCAGTGGAACGACGGGTTTTTGAGGTAGCGCACGCTGAACAGGTAAAACACCTCCATCGCCACCAGGGTGTTGACGGCCAGGGTGCGGGCGTGTTCCACCGCGTGCCCCTGGGCCAGCGACCACTGGTAGGCGCCAAAAATGCCAGCGGTGAACAGGCCCGACACCAGCAGCACCCGCCACACCACAAAGCCGCTGAGCATGGGTTCGCCCGGTGGGCGGGGGGCGCGGCGCATGACGTCGCGTTCGGTGGGCTCGAAGGCCAGCACCATGGCCAGGGCGATGGAGCTGACCATGTTGACCCACAAAATTTGCGCCGGCGCGATGGGCAGCGCCAGCCCCAGCAGCACCGCCACCAGCAGCGACAGGGATTCGCCGCCGTTGATGGGCAGCAGGAAAGTGACGGTTTTGCGCAGGTTGTCGTACACCGTGCGGCCTTCCTCCACCGCGTGGGCGATGGAGGCGAAGTTGTCGTCGGCCAGCACGATGGCGCCGGCCTGTTTGGCCGCTTCGGTGCCCTTGCGGCCCATGGCCACGCCCACGTCGGCCTGCTTGAGCGCGGGGGCATCGTTGACGCCGTCGCCGGTCATGGCCACCACCTCGCCGCGGGCCTGCAGGGCGCGCACCAGCCGCAGCTTGTGTTCGGGGCTGGCGCGGGCGAACACGTCCACCGACTGCACCGCGTCTTGCAGGGCGGCGTCGTCCAGCGCCTCAATGTCCGGCCCGGTGAGGGCGCGCAAACCGCCGCCCATGCCCAATTGCCCAGCAATGGCGCTGGCGGTGACGGCGTGGTCGCCCGTGATCATCTTGACCCGGATGCCGGCGGCGCGGCACTGGGCCACCGCCTGGATGGCTTCCTGGCGCGGCGGGTCGATGATGCCGACCAGCCCCAGCAGGGTGAGGCCTTGGGCGACGTGGGCGTGGTCCAGCCGCTGGCCAGCGGCCACGGTGGTGCGGGCCAGCGCCAGCACCCGGCGGCCGGCGCGGGCCTGGGCTTCGATGGCGGCGAGCCAGTGGGCGTGGTCCAGCGGTGCGGATTCGCCGTTGGTTTGCAGTTGCCGGTGGCACATGTCCAGCAGGCGTTCGGGTGCGCCCTTGACCCAGACCGTCCATTGGCCGGGGTCGCCGTTGGGGTGGGCGGTGGCCATGTAGCGGTGTTCGGACTCGAACGGCACCACGCCCAGACGCGGGCGCTCCTGCGCCAGTTCGCTGGGGGCGATGCCGGCCTTCATGGCCAGGGTGAGCAGGGCGCCTTCGGTGGGGTCGCCGGCCAGGTGCCACAGGTCGCCCTGGCGGTGCAGGGCGGCGTCGTTGCACAGCGCGGCGGCTTCGGCCAGGGCCAGCAGGGCGGGGGCTTCGCGGAACAGCTCGGCCGGCTGCAGCGTGTGGCCCTGCCGCTGCAGCGTGCCCAGCGGGGCGTAGCCGGCGCCTTCGACGGCGATGGTCTGGTCGGCCAGCACCACCTGCTGCACCGTCATTTCGTTGCGGGTGAGGGTGCCGGTTTTGTCGGAACAGATGACGGTGACCGCGCCCAGCGTTTCCACCGCCGGCAAGCGCCGCACCACCGCGTGGCGGCGCGCCATGCGCTGCACCCCGATGGCCAGGGTGATGGACATGATGGCGGGCAGCCCTTCGGGGATGGCGGCCACGGCCAGGCCGACGGCGGTCATGAACACGTCGGCCACGGCCATGCCGCGCACCAGCACACCGTAGGCGAACAGCGCGGCGGCGGCGCCCAGCACCGCGAAGGTGAGGGTGCGGCCCAGTGCGGCCATTTGCCGCACCAGCGGGGTGGTGGTTTGTTCCACCGTGGCCAGCAGCTTGCCGATGCGGCCCATTTCGGTTTGTGCGCCGGTGGCCACCACCACGGCGGTGCCTTGGCCCTGGGTGACCAGCGTGCCGGCGTAGCCCATGCCCAGGCGGTCGCCCAGGGCGGCGTCGGGCGCCACGGGGTGGGGGGCTTTTTCCACCGGCACCGATTCGCCGGTGAGCGCGGCTTCGTCCACCCGCAGGTTGTGCGTCTGCAGCCAGCGCACGTCGGCGGGCAGGCTGTCGCCCGAGGCCAGAGCAACCACGTCGCCGGGCACCAGGGCGGCGGCGTCCACGTCATGGGCGCGGCCGTCGCGCCAGACGCGGGCGTGCGGCGCCAGCAGGTGGCGGATGGCCTCCAGCGCCTTTTCGGCCTTGCCTTCTTGCAGCACGCCAATGCCGACGTTGAGCAGCACCACCGCGAGGATGACCGCCGCGTCCACCCAATGCGCCATGAAGGCGGTGGTGAGCGCCGCCGCCAGCAGCACGTAGATGAGCAGGTTGTGGAACTGCGCGGCGATGCGCCGCCACAGCGGCGGCGGGGCCACGGTGGCCAGGCGGTTGGGGCCGTGCTGGCGCAGGCGCTGTTCGGCCTCGGCCTGGCCCAGGCCGTGGGCACTGGCGTGCAGGGCCTCCAGTGCCTGGGCGCTGGTGAGCGCATGCCAGGCGGGCGCCGGGCGGGCGGGCGGGGTGGGGGCGGCGGGTGTCATCCGGCGCAGGGCGGGGCGGGCTGGAGAGGGGTGCCGGCCGGGGTGAGGGCGGCGGCCAGGCCGCGGAAAAAGCCCACCAGTTCTGGGCTGACCGGGGCCGCCGTGGCGTCGCTCGTCGGTGGCAGGTGGCCCAGCAGGTGCGCCGCCTGCCACAGGTCGCGCTGCTGGCCGATGCGCAGCTGCCAGCCGCTGGCGCGCCGCGTCCAGCGCCGGGTGCGGCGGGCCTCGGCGGCGGGCAGGGTGGCGGCGATGGCCTCGCTGGCGTAGCGCAGGCGTTTGGCCAGCAGGCGGGCGTCGTGCAGCAGGGCGGGTTGGGTGTGGGCGGCGGCCACCAGCTGTTCCATGCGGCGGTGCCAGCGCGCCAGCCGGCGCGTGGCCCAGTCGCCGTGCGGCGTGGGGGTCGCTGGGGCGGGGTCGATGGGGGCGCCCAGGCCGTGCAGCCAGGCCGTCAGGGCCAGCAGGGCGCCGCCCGCGCCGGGCGTGGCCAGCCGCTGGCGCACCTGGGCGCGGGCGGTGTGGCCGGCGTCGGTCAGGGCGTGCAGGGCGGCGTCCCAGTCGGCCTGGCGGGCGCGGGCGGGGTGGGCGGTGTCGGGCAGGCCGGGCGGGGGGCTCAGGTAGGCCGTGGCCCAGGCGGGCAGGGTGTCGTGGCGGGCCACGTCCAGGTCGCGCAACTGGCCCAGGGCGTCCAGCAGGGGGCGCAGCGCGGTGGTGTCGGGCGCGGCGGGCAGCCAGGGGCGAAGCAGCCGGGTGACGCTGCGCCAGCGCCGCCACGCCACCCGCGCCTGGTGGACGAGCTCGGGCTCGTCGCGGTGCAGCAGGCCCTCCAGGTTGCGGGTGAACTGCTGCAGGATTTCGGCCAGCACCGGGCGCGCCAGGGCCTGGGGGGGCAGGCGTTTTTTCAGGGGCACAGGCTGGGCCTTGGCCACCGGGTGCACAGCGCCGCTGGCCAGGGCGTGGCCGCGCTGGGCCTTGCTCACGTCGCTGGGCAGCAGGGGCAGGTGCTGGGCCAGCTCCTGCGCCAGGGCAAACAGCGCGGCGCGTGGCCCGCTCAGCAGTTCCAGTTCCAGCTCCAGCAGGGGCGTGGTGCGGTCGCCGGCGCGCACGCTGCCGGCGTCCAGCGCCACCTCGATGTCGGTGCCGTTGCGCCTGCGCACGCGCCAGGTGGTGCGCAGGCAATGGGTCTCGAAGCGGGGCTGCAGGGTGGCCAGCAGGGTGCCGTGCGGGTCCAGCGCGTCCCAGGCGGTGCCGTGCAGGGCGGCCGGGTCGAGCCGGCCCTGGGCCACCGGGCTTTCCCATTCGCCGCGCTGGCTCAGGCCGCCGTGCGAGGTGCCCGCGGTCTTGAGCGTCTGGACCCAGCTGCCCGGGCCGGCGTCGCCCGGCGTGCCGATGTGGCGCAGGCGCAGCGCGCAGCGCTGGCGCTGCAGGGCCAGGTCGGGGGTGTCGAAATAGCGGTTGAGCAGCAGCTGCTGTTGCGGGCGGCGCCGGCGCAGGCTGGGGGCGCGGCGCAGGCGTTGCAAGGCCTCGTCGGGCGACAGGCCGGGCACCAGCAGCTTGAGTTCGATTTCCTGGGGCGTGAGCATGGGGCTTAGCTTACACAGTCTGCGGGTTTTCGCCACCCTGGCCGGGTGACGCGCCGCACGGAAGCGCCACGGGTTTCCGGCAAAATGGCTGGCTGACGCGGCCCCGCCGCCCAACCCGAACTGCCGACCATGAGCCACACCCCGCACCCCACCCGCGACACCTCGCACATCCAGCCGCGCGACCGCGCCGAAATCCTGGCCCAGGCGCTGCCCTACATCCGCAAGTTCCACGGCAAGACCATGGTCATCAAGTACGGCGGCAACGCCATGACCGACCCGGAACTGCAGCAGGCCTTTGCCGAGGACGTGGTGCTGCTCAAACTCGTGGGCATCAATCCGGTGGTGGTGCACGGCGGCGGCCCGCAAATTGAAGGGCTGCTCAAGCGCCTGGGCAAGCAGGGCGAGTTCATCCAGGGCATGCGCGTGACCGACCCCGAAACCATGGAGGTGGTGGAGTGGGTGCTGGCCGGCGAGGTGCAGCAGGACATCGTCGGCCTGATCAACCGCGCCGGTGGCAAGGCGGTGGGCCTGACCGGCCGCGACGGCGCCATGATCCACGCCCGCAAGCTGCGCATGGTGGACCAGAAAGACCCGAGCAAGGAACACGACGTGGGCCAGGTGGGCGACATCGTCGGCATCGACCCCAGCGTGGTCAAGGCGCTGCAGGAGGACCAGTTCATTCCGGTGGTCAGCCCCATTGGGTTTGGCGAGCACAACGAGAGCTACAACATCAACGCCGACGTGGTGGCGGCCAAGCTGGCCACGGTGCTGCAGGCCGAAAAACTGCTGATGCTGACCAACATCCCCGGCGTGCTGGACAAGGACGGCCAGCTGCTGCCGTCGCTGACCATGAAGCGCATCGACGAACTGGTGGCCGACGGCACCATCAGCGGCGGCATGATCCCGAAAATTGCCGGCGCACTGGACGCGGCCAAGAGCGGGGTGAACGCGGTGCACATCATCGACGGCCGGGTGCCCCACGCCATGCTGCTGGAGATCCTGAGCGACCAGGCCTTCGGCACCATGATCCGTTCGCACTGACCGCGCCATGGCCACCCGCCCCGCGCCCGGCGAACGCCGCCTGCAGATTTTGCAGGCCCTGGCCGACATGCTGCAGACCCCCGGGGGCGAGCGGGTGACCACCGCCGCATTGGCCACGCGCCTGGGCGTGAGCGAGGCGGCGCTGTACCGCCACTTCGCCAGCAAGGCGCAGATGTTCGAGGGGCTGATCGACTTCGTCGAGCAAAGCGTGTTTGGCCTGATCCAGCAGATCGAGGCGCGCCAGCCGCAGCCGCTGGCGCAGGTGCCGCTGGTGGTGACGATGGTGCTGCAGTTCGCCGAGAAAAACCCCGGCATGGCCCGGGTGATGGCCGGCGATGCGCTGGTGGGCGAGCACGAGCGCCTGACCGCGCGCGTGGCCCTGCTGTTCGACAAGCTGGAAAGCGCGCTGAAGCTGCGCCTGCGCGAGGCCGGCCACCCCGACGCGGTGGCGCTGGGCGCGGTGCTGGTGGCCTTTGTGACCGGGCGCCTGCAGCGCTACGCGCGCAGCGGCTTCCAGCGCCCTCCCACCGAACACCTGGCCGACTGCCTGCGGGTGATGCTGACGGCCTGACGGCCACCCCCGGGTTTACCCCGGGGCCGCGCGGGTTGACGCGCCCGGCTTTGCCTCTAAAATAGTACGACCGTTCGTTTTATTTTGGATGCCATGACCGCCGCCACCGCCCCCCGCACCGCCCGCAGCCAGAAAGCCCTGCACAAAGGCCAGCAGACCAAGGCCGCCATTGTGGACGCGGCCCTGGCCCTGGCCGCCCAGGTCGGGCTGGAGGGCTTGAGCATCGGCGCCATTGCCGAAATCACGCAGATGAGCAAGTCCGGCGTGTTCGCCCACTTCGGCTCGCGCGAGGAACTGCAGATATCGGTGGTGCACGAGTACCACCGCCGCTTCGAGGCCGAGGTGTTCACCCCCGCGCTGCAAGAGCCGCGCGGCCTGCCGCGCCTGCGCGCCCTGTTCGACAACTGGATGCGCCAGACCTCGCTGGAGATCGACTCGGGCTGCATCTACATCAGCGGCGCGGTGGAGTTCGACGACCGCCCCGGCCCGGTGCACGACGCGCTGGTGGCCACCATGAACACCTGGCAGTCGGCCATGCACCGGGCGGTGGAACTGGCGATTGCCGAAGGCCACCTGCAGGCCCAGGCCGACCCCGGGCAGCTCGCGTTCGAGATCCACGGCCTGATCCTGGCCCTGCACTACGAGGCCCGCTTCCTGCGCAACCCCAAGGGCCTGGCCCGCGCCCGCCAGGGCTTCGACAACATCGTCGCCCGCAACCTGCCCTGACCCGTTTTTTCCCCGACCCACACCCATCCCAGGAGACCGCCATGCCCAGCTACACCCCGCCCCTGCGCGACATGCAATTCGTGCTGCACGAAGTGCTGAACGTGACCGACGAACTGAAGGTGTGCCCGCCGCACGCCGAGATCGACGCCGACACCATCAACGCCGTGCTGGAAGAAGGCGGCAAGTTCGCCGCCGGGGTGGCGTTTCCGCTGAACATCAGCGGCGACGCCGAGGGCTGTGTGCTGGACAAAACCACCCACGAGGTGCGCACCCCCAGCGGCTTCAAGGCCGCTTACCAGACCTATGTGGACGGCGGCTGGCCGGCGCTGAGCTGCGACCCCGAATACGGTGGCCAGGGCCTGCCGTTCGTGGTGAACCAGTGCTTTTACGAAATGCTCAACAGCGCCAACCAGGCCTGGACCATGTACCCCGGCCTGAGCCACGGCGCCTACGAATGCCTGCACGCCCACGGTTCGCCCGAGCAAAAAGCCCTGTACCTGCCCAAGCTGACCAGCGGCGAGTGGACCGGCACCATGTGCCTGACCGAGCCCCACTGCGGCACCGACCTGGGCCTGCTGCGCACCAAGGCCGAACCGCAGGCCGACGGCAGTTACCGCATCACCGGCCAGAAGATTTTCATTTCCGCCGGCGAGCACGACATGGCCGCCAACATCGTGCACCTGGTGCTGGCCCGCTTGCCCGACGCGCCCAAGGGCAGCAAAGGCATCAGCCTGTTCCTGGTGCCCAAGTTCCACGTCAACGCCGACGGCTCGCTGGGCGGGCGCAACGGCATTCACTGCGGCGGCCTGGAGCACAAAATGGGCATCCACGGCAACGCCACCGCGCAAATGGTGCTGGACGGCGCCGTGGGCACCCTGGTGGGCCAGCCGCACAAGGGCCTGCAGGCCATGTTCGTGATGATGAACGCCGCCCGCCTGGGCGTGGGCAACCAGAGCCTGGGCCTGACCGAGGTGGCCTTCCAGAACGCGCTGGCCTACGCCAAAGACCGGCTGCAAATGCGTTCCCTGACCGGCACCAAGGCCAAGGACAAAGAGGCCGATCCCATCATCGTCCACCCCGACGTGCGCAAGATGCTGCTGACCGCCAAGGCCTACGCCGAAGGCGGCCGCGCCCTGCTGTGCTACAGCGCCGTGCTGCTGGACAAAGAGCTGCACCACCCCGATGAAAAGGTGCGCGCCGACAGCGCCGAACTGCTGGCGCTGCTCACCCCCATCGTCAAGGCCTTCCTGACCGACAACGGCTTCAACGCCGCGGTGATGTGCCAGCAGGTGTACGGCGGCCACGGCTTCATCAAGGAATGGGGCATGGAGCAGTTCGTGCGCGACGCCCGCATCAACATGATTTACGAAGGCACGAACACCGTGCAGTCGCTCGATTTGCTGGGCCGCAAGGTGCTGGGCAACAACGGCGCCAGCCTGAAGAAGTTCGCCAAGCTGATTGGCCGCCTGGTGGAAGAAGAGGGCGTGAACGAGAAGATGGCCGAGTTCATCAACCCGCTGGCCGGGTTGGGCGAGCAGATGACCAAGTTCACCACCGAAATCGGCTTCAAGGGCTTCCAGAACCCGGACGAGGTGGGTGCCGCAGCGGTGGACTACCTGCGCGTGGCCGGTCACCTGGTGTTTGGGTACTTCTTCGCGCGCATGGCGTCGGTGGCGTTGAAGCAGATCGCTGCCGGCAGCACCGACCCCTTCTACACCGCCAAGCTGCAGACCGCGCGCTTCTACTTCGCCAAGCTGTTCCCGGAAACCGCCACGCTGATGCGCACTGCCCGCGCCGGCAGCCGCGTGCTGATGGACACCGACGCCGCCCTGGCCTGAGCCCCGCACGGCTGCCCCGACACAAGGAAACACCATGTCCCGTTTCACCGTGAAACAAGTCGCCGTGCTGGGTGCCGGCGTGATGGGGGCGCAGATCGCGGCGCACCTCGTCAACTGCCAGGTGCCCGTCATCTTGTTCGACCTGCCCGACTCGACATCGGCCGACAAAAACGGCATCGCTACCCGGGCCATTACTAACCTGAAAAAACTCAAGCCCAGCCCCTTGGGCGTGGCCAGCGACGCCGACTTGATCCGGCCCGCCAACTACGAAGAGCACTCGGAACTGCTGCGCGGTTGCGACCTGATCATCGAAGCCATTGCGGAACGCCTGGACTGGAAGCGCGACCTGTACGCCAAGATCGCCCCGTTCGTGGCCGAAGGCGCGATTCTGGCGTCCAACACCTCGGGCCTGTCGATCGGCGCCTTGGGCGAGGCGCTGCCCGAAGCCCTGCGCCCGCGCTTTTGCGGCATCCACTTTTTCAACCCGCCGCGCTACATGCCGCTGGTGGAACTGATCGCCACCCCGGCCACCCAGCCGCCTGTGCTGGACCAGTTGGAAGCCTTCGTGACCACCGGCCTGGGCAAGAACGTGGTGCGCGCCAAGGACACGCCCAACTTCATCGCCAACCGCATCGGCATCGCCGGCATGCTGTCCACCCTGCACGAGGCCGAGCGCCTGGGCCTGAGCTACGACGTGGTGGACGACCTGACCGGCAAGCGCCTGGGCCGCGCCAGCAGCGGCACCTTCCGCACCGCCGACGTGGTGGGCCTGGACACGATGGCCCACGTCATCAAGACCATGCAGACCGCCCTGAACGCGCAGAGCGACCCGTTCTACGGCAGCTTTGCCACGCCCACCGTGTTGCAGACGCTGCTGAAGATGGGGAACCTGGGCCAGAAAACCAAGGCCGGTTTCTTCAAGCGTGTGGGCCGCGAGACCTTCCGTTTTGAGCTGGAGAGCAAGGACTACATCCCCGCCGGGCAAAAAGCCGACGAGGTGTACGGCCGCATGCTGAAAAAGCCCGCCGCCGAGCGCCTGAAGCTGCTGCGCCACGCCGAAGGCCCGCAAGGCCAGTTTCTGTGGGCGATTCTGCGCAACGGCTTCCACTACGCCGCGGTGCACCTGGCCGGTATTGCCGACAACGCGCGCGACCTGGACCAGGCCATGCGCTGGGGCTACGGCATGCAGCAAGGCCCGTTCGAGCTGTGGCAAGAGGCCGGTTGGCTGGCCGTGGCGCAGATGATCCAGGAGGACATCGACGCCGGTAAAACGCTGTGCAGTGCGCCGCTGCCCGACTGGGTATTCCACGGCCCGGTGGCCGAGCGCGGCGGCGTGCACCAGCCCGAAGGTTCGTGGAACCCGTCCAAAGGCAGCTTTGACCCCAAGCGCCAGTTGCCCGTGTACCAGCGCCAAATCTTCCGCGAACCGGTGCTGGGCGAGGCCGCGCCGGTGTTCCAAACCGCTGGCAAAACTGTCCATGAGGACGCCGACATCCGCCTCTGGACGCTCGACAACGAAGTGCTGATCGCCAGCATCAAGAGCAAGATGCATGCGATCGGCCCCGGCGTGACCGAGGGCCTGGGCCGCGCCGTGGACCTGGCCGAAGCCAGCTACCAGGGCCTGGTGGTGTGGTCGGGCGACGAGCCCTTCAGCGTGGGCGCCGACCTGCAGGCCGTGATGCCCGCCTTCATCGCCGCCGGCGTGGCGGCCATTGAGGACGTGGAAGCCGAAATGCAGCGGGTGATGCTGAAGCTGCGCTACGCCCAGGTGCCCACCGTGGCCGCCGTGCGTGGCATGGCGCTGGGCGGTGGCTGCGAACTGGCGGTGCACTGCGCCCGCCGCGTGGCGCACCTGGAAAGCTACATCGGCCTGGTGGAAGTGGGCGTGGGCCTGGTGCCCGGCGCCGGCGGCCTGACCTACATCGCCCGCCGTGCGGCGGAGAACGCCCAAGCCAGCACCGGCACCGACCTGCTGCCCTTCCTGAGCGAAGGCTTCAAGGCCGCCGCCATGGCCACCGTGGGCACCAGCGCGCTGGAAAGCCGCAAGATCGGCTACCTGCTGGACAGCGACCGCGTGGTGCCGCACAAGGACGAGTTGCTCTACGTGGCCATTGCCGAAGCCAAGGCCATGGCCAACGCCGGCTACCGCCCGCCGCTGAAACGCCTGTTCCCGGTGGGGGGACGCTCGGTCAAGGCCACCATCCTGGGCTCGTTGGTGAACATGCGCGACGGCGGCTACATCAGCGAGCACGATTTCCACATCGCCGGCCTGATCGCCCACGTGCTGACCGGCGGTGACGTGGAAGCCGGCACCCTGGTGAGCGAGGAATACCTGATGCAACTGGAGCGCCAGGCCTTCTGCAGCCTGATCGTCCACCCCAAGACGCAAGCGCGCATTCTGGGCATGCTGTCCACCGGCAAACCCCTGCGTAACTGATGCGGAGCACCGACATGAAACACCTTCAAGACGCCTACATCGTCGCGGCCACCCGCACCCCCATCGGCAAGTCGCACAGGGGCTATTTCAAGCACACCCGGCCCGACGACCTGCTGGCCCACGTGCTGCGCGCGGCCGTGGCCCAGGCCCCGGGGCTGGACCCGGCGGCCATCGAAGACGTGATCTGTGGCTGTGCCATCCCCGAAGCCCAGCAGGGCCTGAACGTGGCCCGTGTGGGCGCGGTGCTGGCCGGCCTGCCCCAGAGCGTGGGCGGCATCACCGTCAACCGCTTCTGCGCCTCGGGCCTGAGCGCGGTGCAGATGGCCGCCGACCGCATCCGCGTGGGCGAGGCCGACGTGATGATCGCCGCCGGCGTGGAAAGCATGAGCCTGGTGCCCATGATGGGCAACGCGCCCAGCCTGTCGCCCAGCATTTTTGCCAACACCGCCAACGTGGACGACTACGGCATCGCCTACGGCATGGGCTTGACCGCCGAAAAAGTGGCCCAGCAGTGGCGGGTGAGCCGCGACGCGCAGGACGCCTTCGCCCTGCAGTCGCACCAGCGCGCCCTGGCCGCGCAGGCTGCCGGCGAATTCGCCGACGAAATCACCCCGGTGGACGTCACCCAGCGCGAGCTGGACCTGGCCAGCGGCGAAGTGCGCATCAGCCAGCGCACCGTCAGCCTGGACGAAGGCGCGCGCCCCGACACCTCGCTGGAAGGGCTGGCCAAGCTCAAGCCGGCCTTTGCCATACCGCGCCGGGCCGACGGCACGCCCACCGGCCTGGGCAGCGTGACCGCCGGCAACAGCTCGCAAACGTCGGACGGCGCCGGTGCCCTGATTCTGGCCAGCGAAGCGGCGGTGAAGCGCTTCGGCCTCACGCCGCTGGCGCGTTTCGTCAGCTATGCGTCACGCGGCGTGCCGCCGCACATCATGGGCATCGGGCCGATCGAGGCCATCCCGGCCGCGTTGAAAGCCGGCGGCCTGTCGCAGAACGACCTGGACTGGATCGAGCTGAACGAGGCTTTCGCCGCACAGTCGCTGGCGGTGATGCACCAGCTCGGCCTGGACCCGGCCAAGGTCAACCCCAACGGTGGCGCCATCGCCCTGGGCCACCCGCTGGGCGCCACCGGCGCTATCCGTTCCGCGACAGTGGTGCACGCGCTGCGCCGCCACAATCGGCGTTACGGCATGGTGACCATGTGCGTGGGCATGGGGCAGGGCGCGGCGGGCATTTTCGAACGCGTCTGACCCACCCGCAGGGGCTGCCAAGGCAGCCCCTTTTGCCGCCCCCACACCAGAACAACAGGAGACCCGATTGACCACAGCTCCCTCCAGCGGCGGCGCGCACCCGTTTGACGAGGCCATGGCGCTGCAGCCACAGCCCACGGCCGGCGCGCCCGCGCCGGGCACCCGGTGCTGGCAGGGCCGGGCCCACCCCGGCTACCAGAACATGGTGGGGCCGTTCGGCGGCGTCACCGCAGCGCAGGCGCTCAACGCCGTGCTGCAACACCCGGACCGGCTGGGCGAGCCCGTCACGCTCACCGTCAACTTCGCCGCGGCGGTGGACCCGGCCACCCCGTTCCGGCTGGAAGCCACCCCGGCCCGCACCAACCGCTCCACCCAGCACTGGACGCTGCGCATGCTGCAGCCCGACGCCCACGGCGCCGACCAGGTGGTGCTGACCGGCAGCGCCGTCACCGCCGTGCGCCGCGACACCTGGAGCGCGACGGACGCCGTGATGCCCCAGCTGCCGCCGCCCGACGCTGTCGCCCCCACCCCCTGGGGCGGGCCCATTCCGTGGATACAGCGCTACGACTTCCGCTTGTGCGAAGGCAGCCTGCCCCAGCACTGGGACGGCAGCGAAGCCGACAGCCTGACCCGGCTCTGGCTGCGCGACGAGCCGCCCCGCCCGCTGGACTTCTGCAGCCTGACCGCCTGTGCCGACGCCTTCTTCCCGCGCGTCTGGCGCCGCCGGGCGCTGATGACGCCCATCGGCACCGTGTCCATGACCGTGTACTTCCACGCCAGCCGCGCCGAACTGGCCGCCACCGGCACCGGGCACCTGCTCGGCCAGGCGCGGGCACAATCGTTTTTCAACGGCTATTTCGACCAAAGCGCCGAACTCTGGAACCCCGCCGGCCACCTGCTGGCCACCACCCACCAGATCGTCTATTTCAAGGAGTGAACCCCATGTCCGACATCCTGAGCCACGTCGACGGCGGCGTGATGACGCTGACCTTCAACCGCCTGGCGCGCAAGAATTCCCTGACCGCCGCCATGTACGCCACCCTGGCCGACGCGCTGGAACAGGCCCAGGCCGACGCCAGCGTGCGCGTGGTGGTGCTGCAGGGCGACGAGGCCATCTTCAGCGCCGGCAACGACGTGGGCGACTTCCTCAACGCCCCGCCGGCCGACCAGAACACCCCGGTGTTCCGCTTCCTGCGCAACATCGCCAGCTTCCCCAAACCGCTGGTGGCTGCTGTCTGCGGCCCGGCCGTGGGCATCGGCACCACCCTGCTGTTCCACTGCGACCTGGTGTATGCCGGCGACAACGCCGCCTTCTCCATGCCCTTCGTCAACCTGGGGCTGTGCGCCGAAGGCGCGTCCAGCCTGCTGGCGCCGCAAATGTTCGGCTACCACCGCGCCGCCGAAGCCCTGCTGCTGGGCGACGCCTTCTACGCCGAAGCCGCGCTGGAAGTGGGCCTGGTGAACAAGGTGCTGCCGCCCAGCGAAGCCAACGGCTACGCCCAGGCCGTGGCGCGCAAGCTGGCCGCCAAACCCCTGAGCAGCCTGGTGGAAACCAAACGCCTCATGAAAAAAGGCCAGCAGGCCCTGGTGCTGCAGACCATGGCCGAAGAGGGTGACGTGTTCGGCCGCATGCTGCGCGAACCCGCCGCCAAAGAGGCGTTTTCGGCCTTTCTGCAAAAGCGCCAACCGGATTTTTCGCAGGTATGAGCAAACCCATCGTCCACCCCCCCGCCGCGCCGGTGGTGTTTGAGCCCGAGTTCATCGAGGGCGTGCGCCAGATCTTCGAGGAAAAAATCGTCTTCAACACCGTGCTGGGGCTGAAGATCACCGCCATCGCGCCCGAGCAGGTCACGGCCCGCATCGACATGCGCCCCCAGCTGGTGGGCCACTTTGCCTACAACCGGGTGCATGGCGGCGTCATCAGCGCCGGGCTCGACGCCATGGGCGGCCTGGCGGCCATGGCCGCCATCGGCGCGCGCCACATGGACGAAACGCCGGAACAGCGGCTGCACCGCTTCGGCAAGCTGGGCACCATCGACCTGCGCATCGACTACCTGCGCCCCGGCATTGGCGAGTGGTTCGAGCTGCGCGCCGAGGTGCTGCGGCTGGGGTCGCGCGTGGCGTCCACCCGCATGGGGTTTTATGGGGCCGACGGCAAGTTGTTGTCCACCGGGGCGGGGGCCTACATCGTGTCTTGATGCCTAAGCTTGGGCACATTGGGCCACGTCTCTCCAACTGCAGAGGCGGTGGTCCTGCCGTTCCTGGCTTTCGGTTCCGCCATAAACGACCGTTGGGTGCGGGCATTCAACATCTGCGTACCGCTGCCATTTGCGCAAATTGTCTGCCCAATCGCTGGCCCAAGTGCTGCCCGATTTGATTTCGATGGGCTGCAGCCCCGTGGGGTGTTCGATCAGCACATCCACCTCTGTCCCTGCGCTGTCCCGCCAAAACCAGAGATCCAGCGGCTGGCCTTGGTTCAAACGCTGTTTGTAGAGTTCGGACACCACCCAGGTTTCAAACAAGGCACCGCGCGCCGCGTGGGTTTGCAAGGCCTGGGCATCGCGCACCCCCATCAACCAAGCGGCCAAGCCGGCGTCCAGGAAGTACAGCTTGGGTGCCTTGACCAAGCGCTTGCCAAAGTTGCGGTGGTGTGGGCGCAGCAGGGTGACGATGTAACAGGTTTCCAGCACGCTCAACCATTGTCTTGCCGTCACGGCGCTGATGCCGCAGTCCGCCCCAAGCGCGGCCAGGTTGAGCAACTGACCCGTGCGTGCCGCACACATTTTTACAAACGTCTGGAACAGCGCCAGGTCGCGCACCGCAACGAGTTGTCGCACATCGCGTTCCACGTAAGTGGCCACGTAGTTGGCCAACCAGTCGTGGGGTGTGACCGGGCGGTCGTACAGTGCCGGGTAGCCACCCAGCAACAGCGCACGTTCCAGTGAGTCAGGCAGGAGTCCGGCCTGTTGCAATTCCTGGGCACTCAAGGGTAGGAGTTCAATTCTGGCCACACGCCCCGCCAGAGACTGCGTGATGCCCTCCACCAAGTCCAGTTGTGCCGATCCCGTCAGGATGAAGTCGCCCATCTTGCGCCGATCGTCCACCAAGGCCTGTAGCCACGACAGCAACTGCGGGCAACGCTGAACTTCGTCCAGAATGGCTCCTTGCCCAAATCGGGCCAAAAAGCGCTTGGGGTCCGTTGTCGCAAACTCCCTTTCGTCCGGGTTCTCCAGGGAAACATAAGGTTTCTCGGGGAACACCGCTCTGGCCAGGGTGGTTTTGCCTGATTGGCGAGGTCCGGTCAGCGCCAGTATCGGGAACCCCTGCGCCAGTCGCAAGGCAGTGGAAGCGGCGGCGCGAGGGATCATTGCAAATCGAAAGTTAAAACTTGTATTTGCAAATTCTAGGGCCTACGAACCAGTTTGCGCAACCCAGCAGTCCAGGCATCGGTCTTGGCCATCATCGGGGCCTCCACCCAGCGGAACGAGAAAAAGGCCACGGCCACCTGTTTGAATGGACCCACCACCACAAAGGCCCAGGCCATCAGAAGCGGAACGGGTAACAGGCTGACGGGACTCATGTGCCGAGCAATTCAAACACCGCCGTGTGGCCCAGCCGCTCTGTGAACCCATAACCGGCGTCGGTCAGCAGCTTGTAGGTGCGGGTCCCCAGTACATCGGGGATGGTGGAGCCGTAAATCTCCACCATCACAATTTGCGGCTTCTGGGGCCAGGCTTCGATGTTCTGGATCACCTGGTCGTCCAGCCCCTCGATGTCGATGTTCAGAAAACCAAAACGGCCCGGAAAACGGGCGTGCGCCTGTTCCACGATGGCGGTGAGCGACGTGCACGGCACGGTGGTGGTTTGCGTCAGCCCCCGCTCCCGCGCCACATCGGGGTCGCAGGTGGCGCAGTTGTCGATGTCTTTGCTGCTGTAAAAGGTGATGCTGGCCGACGTGGAGGCGGCCTCTTCGCTGACCACTGCCGCCTGCAGGTTCAAGTCTTGCGGGCGCGATGCGTTGAAGGCCGCAATCACCGCCGGGCTCGCATCCACGTTCACGCCGCTCCAGCCCAGCGTCCACAGGTAGGCGGTGTTGGACAGGTGGTAGGGGTGGTGAGCCCCGACATCGACATAAAAGTGTTCGGTGCTGGGTTTGCGGAAGCGCTTGTGGAGCAGAACGTCTTCGCCGTATTGGGAGAAGTGGAGGCGGGTCGCTCCGCTGAAGATTGTTTTTAATTTTCGGATATGGGCATTCATCTCGGTAAAGTCAGAGTGTCAGTCAGTTGTTTTGCGTAGATTTCTTTTTTGTTTTCTGCTGTTGCGAGGTTGTAGTTCTTGACTGATTTGCTATTCGATAGTATGCGATCTAAGGACTCCTTGATGTCGCTTGTTTGGGTTTCAATGTAAAAATTGGCTATCCCAAGGTCTTCAAAAAGTACCTTTTTCTTGAAGTCTGCACAGGTATTGACTTGCTCCGTTTGATAAAGACCGATGCCAATTGTAGGTATGCCAAGGTTGATGGCATTAATGGCTAAATGATAGGTGTCTGTAATAACGAATTCGGCGCTTCGAAGTGTCTTGAGCGCAGCTTTGTAGGTATGGTCAGGATGAAATCTATTGGTTTTTAGCCAGTTGCTGATTGGGCGTGGCTTCAAGCGCGTTGAGTCGGATATTTTTTATAAACGACTCTGTATTTTTATAGTTTGATCTTGTGAGTAGGTGCGCGAAGGTGCCCGATTTTTGTGTCTTTGAAAGCTCTGGGTAGAGTTTCATTTGATTTAGTAAAAATGCAGAGTCAACACCAGTTGTGATTTTTGAAGCTTGATCGGGGATAAAATTTTTCAACAACACCGTTGAGAGCGTGTCTCTTGGGAAAAAATGATCAAAGTTTTTAGCGTACAGCGCTCTGACGGACGCCAGTTCCTCGGCGTCAAACTGCGATGCGATGCTGTTGAGTGTTTGGAAGTTGTTGGATATGGAAAATACTTTCTGGTGTCTGTTGTGGTTATTCAATAAAAACAAGTTTTTCCATTTTTCATACGACTTATCCAGGGATTTTTCTCGACCCCAGTAGGCCTCCCTGTGTGCAAAATCGTTGGCGCCATACGTCGGATTGTTGATAAAGTCTCCCCAAAACAAAACGACAGGAAAATCATCCAGTTGTGCCGTGCTGTGGTAAATCTCGTGCTTGATCCTGTGGATGGCGAAAGGACGATGTTTGTATTGAGCTTGAAAAAGGGTGGGCTCTAGGCCCAGCCCAGTGAGGAATTGATGGGCGGCCAGGTCCACAGAGTACATTCCGCAGTTCCTGGGGTTGTAAGCGCAAATAACAGCCACTTTTTTGTTCATATCAACCACCCCGCTTGGAATTGTTATAAAGGCCAGCCTTGTCGTACTCCAGGTACACGTACCGGAAGAAGCATTCCAGCGCAATGAAGAAGCAGAACAAAAACCCCTGTGGCCCGCACATAAAGCCACGGTTGAGGAGGTAAAGCCGCGTGAAGTTGGCAAACGCCGACGCAAACCCGCGCCAAATGCCGCCACGTTTGCCGGCCTTGGCGCGTTTGGCCGCGCCCAGCTGGGCGTATTGCGCCAGCTTGAGCAGGCTGCCATGGATGCTTTCGCGCGAGTAGTGCAGCAGCCGGTGTTTGAACTTGCGCACTGGGCGGTCGCCGCCGCGCATGATGGCCTGTTCGTGCACCAGGCCTTCGTAGCGCTCCAGCGAGGCGGTGCGGAACATGCGTTCCACCCCGCCGGTGGACTTCATGTGGGTCAGGGGCCGTCCATAGGCCACCTGGTTCCACAGCACCTCCCACTTGCAATCCTGGCCGCTGGCCACGGCCGCTTCAATTTCGGCCTGCAGCGCGGGGGTGATTTCTTCGTCCGCGTCCAGGTAGAACAGGTAATCGCAGCGGCAATGCGTCAGCAGCCGGTTGCGCTGCACGGCAAAGCCTTCCCACTGGTCGTACACATGCACCTCGGCGCCCGCTTCGCGGGCCAGGCGGCAGGTGTCGTCGGTGCTGCCGCTGTCCACCACCACCATCTGGTCGGCAAAGGCGGCGCTGCGCAGGCACTGGGCGATGCGTTTTTGTTCGTTCAGCGTCAGCACCCCGATGCACAGGGTGGGGCGGGGGGCGGGGGCGTCAGCCATGGGGCGGGGTCCAGTCCAGGGCCCCGCGCAGCCGCCCAACCATGCGGGCCGCCAGCCGGGGCGAAATGAGCAAAAGGCGCAGCGGCAGCCCGAGCAGGGTGGTGCCCACCAGGCGGCGGCGCTGGCGCTGGGCCCGGGCCACCGTCTGGTGCTTGGCCGTGAAGATGAGTTTGGATTGCGCGTGGTGGTAGCCGCGCAAGTATTCGCTGCGCCAGGGGCTGTTGCCTCGCACCGAGCCGCGCGAGCGGTGCACCGCCGTCACGTTGGGCACCACCACCATGGGGCGCCGGGCCTGGAACAGGCGCAGGCACAGGTCGTCGTCTTCGTAGTACAGGAAGAAGCGTTCGTCGAAAAAACCCACGCCTTCAAAGGCCGACAGGCGGCACAGCATGGCGGCGCCGCACACAAAACCCACGCAGGCGGGGCCGTCGGCGGCGGGGCCACGGCTGGCCCAGTGCAGGTGGGGCCAGCGGTAGTTCACGTCGGGCCGGCCCTGGGCGTTGGTCAGCTGCGGGGCCAGCACGGCGGCCTGGGGGTCGGCGTCGGCGGCGGCCACCAGGGCGGCCAAGGCCTCGGGCGCCAGTTCGCAGTCGGGGTTGAGCAGCAGGGCAAACGGGGTGCGCACCTGTGCCAGGGCGCGGTTGTTGGCGGCACCAAACCCCAGGTTCTGGGGCAGGGCCAGCACCTGGGCTTGCGGCAGGTGCTGCGGTGTCAGGGAAGCGCAGCCGTCGTCGCTGCCGTTGTCCACCACCACCACCTGGGGGCAGGCGGCCAGCGCGCGGCCCAGGTCGGGCAGGCAGTGGGCGCTGTTGAACGTGACCACCACCACGGTGACGCGCTCCAGCGCGGCGCGCACCTCGGCGCTGACGGGGTTGACGAGGCTCACGGTGGGCTCAGTGCCCGTGGGCCACCACCTCGCCCGCCTTCAGGCGGTACACGGTGCCGCAGTAGGGGCAGCGGGCCTCGCCGGTCTTGGCCACGTCCAGGTACACCTTGGGGTGGCTGTTCCACAGCTTCATGTCGGCCAGGGGGCTGGGGCAGAACACGCCGCCGTGGGCGTTCAGGTCTTTGGCGGCCAGTTCGATAGCAGAAGGGACTTGGCTCATGGCAATCACACTTTGGTCAGCCAATGGGCGTATTTCGGGTTGCGGCCGTTGACGATGTCAAAGAACGCGGTTTGCACCTGTTCGGTGATCGGCCCGCGGCTGCCCGCACCGATCTCGATGCGGTCCAACTCGCGGATCGGCGTCACCTCGGCGGCGGTGCCGGTGAAGAAGGCTTCGTCGGCAATGTACACCTCGTCGCGGGTGATGCGCTTTTGCACGATGTCCAGGCCCAGGTCTTTGGCGATGTGGAACACCGTGTTGCGGGTGATGCCGTTGAGCGCGCCGGCCGACAGGTCGGGGGTGTAGATCACGCCGTTCTTGATGACGAAAATGTTTTCGCCCGCGCCTTCGCTCACGAAGCCGGCGCTGTCGAGCAGCAGGGCCTCGTCGTAGCCCTCGTCGGTGGCTTCCATGTTGGCCAAAATGCTGTTGGTGTAGTTGCTCACCGCCTTGGCCTGCGTCATGGTGATGTTGACGTGGTGGCGGGTGTAGCTGCTGGTCTTGACGCGGATGCCGCGCTTCATGCCTTCTTCGCCCAGGTAGGCGCCCCAGGCCCAGGCAGCGACCATCAGGTGGATGGTGTTGCCCTTGGGGCTGACGCCCAGCTTCTTGTCACCGATCCAGGTCAGCGGGCGCAGGTAACCGCTTTCCAGCTGGTTTTCACGGATGACGGCTTTTTGCGCTTCGTTCACCTCTTCCTGGGTGAACGGGATCTTCATGCGCAAAATTTTGGCACTGTTGAACAGGCGCTGGGTGTGTTCTTCCAGGCGGAAAATGGCCGGACCGTTGACGGTGTTGTAGGCCCGCACCCCCTCGAAGGCGCCGCAGCCGTAGTGCAGCGTGTGCGTCAGGACGTGGATTTTGGCGTCGCGCCAATCGACCATCTGGCCATCCATCCAGATTTTGCCGTCGCGGTCGGACATGGAGGGGATCACGGACATTGCTTGCCTCGGTAGGTTGCTTATCCACGCATTTTACGGCGTGGCGTGGCTTGAATTTTTTGGATGCGGACCCTAAAGTTTGCTTCAGGAGGTCCGATAGAACGAGGGAAAGCGGAAATCCCGTGCAATCTGGATGCTTCGCCGAGGAGTTCGCCATGTTGACCATTTCTTCTGTCGCCGTCTCACCCGTGCCGCCACAGGCCCCCGTTGCCAAGGCGCAGCCGGTGGTGCCGGTCAAGCCCAGCAACGCGGTCTCGCCCGAGAACGCGGGTGTGTCCGTGGTCGTGTCGCAGGGCGGGGGCGATGGCGGGCGTGCCGCGGCGGTGTACGCCCCGCCGGCCCTGCCGCCGGTGAACCCCACCGGCCAGACCGCCACCGTGGAAGTGCGCAACAACGCCGCCGCGCCCGACAAGGTGGGCCAGGTGCCGGCTGCGGCCCAGGCCACGGCCGGTGCTGTGGCGCAGGCGTCGCGGGCCGCTGCGCCTGCGCCCAGCAACGCCGCCGACGGCGCGGCCCAGGACGCCACGGCCGCGGCCCCCGAAGCGGACGAAGCCAACCCGGCCGCCGCCCCCAACGCCCAGACGCAGGCCCAGGCCCGCCAGGCCGAAGCCGAGCGCGCCGCCCAGGCGCGGGCCGAGCAGCAGCGCTTCAAGGGCGAATTCCCGCGCGAGGTGAAAAGCCCAGCGCAGGAGGCGATGGACACCCAGATCAACGAACTGCTGCCCAACATGTGGAAGGCCAGCCGCGCCGCGGTGGACGTGCTGATTGGCGACGACGCCCGCGCCGCCGCCGCCGCCCGGGCCGAGGTGCTGGCGCCGCAACCGCCTATGCCCAGCGAACGCGCGCTGGAGGCCACCGAAAACTACGTGCGCACCGGCAGCGGCGACTTCCCGGCGCCGGGGGCCAACGTCAACCAGCGCGTCTGAGCGGCTTCAGATGCGGTGGCGCACGCCACCGGCGCTGTTGACCCGTTCCATGATTGCGCGCGCGATCTGCCGCAGCGGCAGCACCTCGTGTGCCGCGCCGTGCTGGATGGCCATTTTGGGCATGCCAAACACCACGCAGCTGGCTTCGTCCTGCACGATGTTGTAGCTGCCGGCGTCGCGCATCTCGCGCATCGCGGCCGCGCCGTCGCCGCCCATGCCGGTCAGCATCACGCCCACCGCGTTGGGGCCCAGCACCCGGGCGCACGACTTGAACAGCACCTCCACCGAGGGCTTGTGGCGGTTGACCGGCGGGCCGTCGTCCACCACCGCCACGTAGTTGGCGCCGCTGCGTTCGATGTGGAATTGGGTGCCGCCCGGCGCGATGTAGGCGTGGCCCGGCAGCAGGCGCTGGCCGTGCTGGGCCTCGGCCACGCGGATTTTGCACAGCGAGTCCAGCCGCGCGGCAAAGCTGCTGGTGAAGCCGGCCGGCATGTGCTGGGTGATGACGATGGCCGGCGCGTCGGCCGGCAGCTCCACCAGGATTTCCTTGATCGCTTCGGTGCCGCCGGTGGAGGCGCCGATGCAGATCATTTTTTCGGTGGACAGCAGCCGGGTGGCCGGGCGCGGCGGCGCGGCGGCGCCACCGTCCGCGCGGGGTGGCGTCGGCGGGGCGGGCGGGGCCACGTGGCGGCTCACCCGCGCCTGGCTGGCGATGCGGATTTTCTCCACAATCTCCTGCCCCAGCTCGCGCAGCCCGGCCGAGACGCCCACGCGCGGTTTGGCCACAAAGTCCACCGCGCCCATTTCCAGCGCGCGCAGCGTGGTGTCGGCGCCCTGCTCGGTCAGGGTGGACACCATGACCACCGGCATCGGGCGCAGCCGCATCAGCCGCGACAGGAATTCCAGCCCGTCCATTTTGGGCATTTCCACGTCCAGGGTGATGACGTCGGGGTTGAGTTCGCGGATCATCTCGCGCGCCTGCAGCGGGTCGTTGGCCGCGCCGATGCACGCCATGTCCGGCTGCTGGTTGATGATTTCGGTGAGCAGGCTGCGCACGAGCGCCGAGTCGTCCACCACCACCACTGTGATTTTCTGCATGCCGCGCCTGAATGGGGTCAGAACAGGTCGACCGAGCCGCCGGCGGTGGACTGCACCACGCGGGTGGCCACGCCCTGGCGTTCCTGGGATTCGAGCGTTTCGGGGTGGGCGTGGGCCAGGCGTTTGACCATGGCCTTGCCGGTGACCGGGAAAAACACCACCTTGCGCGGGTAGATGTCCATCACGTCTTTGGAAACCACCGGAATGCGTTCGGTGGCCAGGTAGTCGAGCACGAATTTGGTGTTGCGTTCGCCCACGTTCATGCTGGTGAAACCGGCAATGACCGCGCCGCCACCGAACACCTTGGCCTGCATGTACTCGCGCGAGGAACCCATTTTCACCAGTTCGTTGATCAGCAGTTCCATGGCGTAGGAACCGTAGCGGCCCGAGGTGTCGGCGCCGCCTTCGGGCAGCATGAAGTGGTTCATGCCGCCGATGCGCAGGCGCGAGTCCCAGATGCAGGCGGCGATGCACGAGCCCAGCACGGTCATGATGACCACGTCCTCGTTGGACACGAAATATTCGCCCGGCAACACCTTGGCCGCGTTGTACTTGAAGTGCTGGTCGTGGAAAAAGAACGACGCCTCCCCCGGCTTGCGCGGCCGGGACTTGAGGGTTTGCAGGTGCGCGGTGCTGCGGTGCATACGGTTCAGACTTTTTCGTAAACGGTTTTACCACGCAGCGCGAACAAGGAGCGTGCATCGCTGAAGTTTTCGGCGTGCCCCACGAACAGCGTGCCCTTGGGCTTCATCAGCCGGTGGATGCGCGCCAGCACCTGCCGCTGCGTGGTGTTGTCGAAATAGATCATGACGTTGCGGCAGAACACCACGTCAAACTCCTCGCGCAGCGCCCAGCTGTCCTCGATCAGGTTGAGGTTGAAGAACTGGATGTGCTTTTGCAGCTCGGGCCGCACCCGGGCCAGGCCGCTGTTGTGGCCGGTGCCTTTGAGGAAGTATTTGCGCAGTTGGTCCGGGCTGACGTTTTTCAGGCCGTCCAGCTTGTACACCCCGCGCGAGGCGGTCTGCAGCACCTTGGTGTCGATGTCGCTGGCCCAGATGCGGAAGCGGCCGTTGAGGCCCAACGCGTCGGCCAGGGTGATGGCGATGGAGTACGGCTCCTCCCCGGTGGAGGCGGCGCTGCACCAGACCTTCCATTCGTGGCCGGCGCCGCCTTCCTTGAGCAGCCGCGCCAGCTCCACGAAGTGGTGATTTTCGCGGAAGAAGGAGGTGAGGTTGGTGGTCAGCGCGTTGACGAATTCCTGCCACTCGTCGGCGCTGCCGTGCTGTTCCAGCCAGTCCAGGTAGTTGCGGAAGCTGCCGTGCCCGGTGTCGCGCAGCCGCCGCGCGATGCGGCTGTACACCATGGCCTGCTTGCCATCGTGCAGGCTGATGCCGGCGTGCCGGTAGATCAGCTGCTGGATGCGGGTGAAGTCGGCCGGGGTCCAGGCGAACTCCCGGCTCTGCAGCGCGCTGTCGTCGTCAACGGCCATGGGCGGGGTCCGTCATTGGCGGGCGCGGCGCACCAGCGAGGAGGTGTCCAGGATCAGCGACACGCTGCCGTCGCCCAGAATGGTGGCGCCGGACACGTACTGCACCTTGCGGTAGTTGGACTCCAGGTTTTTGATCACCACCTGCTGCTGGCCCAGCAGCTCGTCCACCATCAGCGCCACCCGCGAGCCGTCGGACTCGATCACCACCATGATGGTGTTGCCCGGCGTGGCCTCGGCCGGGCGCGGCACCGCGAACAGACGGTCCACCTCGATCACGGGCATGTACTCGTCGCGCACCTTCACCAGCTGCGCGTTCTGCGCCACGGTGTTGATGTCCTTGGCCTGGACCTGGAACGACTCCACCACCGACGACAGCGGCAGGATGTACACCTCGTCGGCCACCCGCACCGTCATGCCGTCCATGATGGCCAGCGTCAGCGGCAGGCGCACCTTCACGCTCATGCCAAAGCCTTCGGACGAGTCCAGCTCCACCGAACCGCCCAGCGCGGCGATGTTTTTCTTGACCACGTCCATGCCCACGCCGCGGCCGGACACGTCGGTCACCACCTCGGCGGTGGAGAAGCCCGGTGCGAAGATGAGCTGCCAGGCCTCCTGGTCGGGCATGTCGTCCGACACCGGGATGCCCTTGGCCCGCGCCTTGTCGATCAGCTTCTGGCGCGACAGGCCCTTGCCGTCGTCGCGCACCTCGATCAGGATGGAGCCGCCCTGGTGCGCCGCAGACAGGGTGATGGTGCCGATTTCGGGCTTGCCTTTGGCCAGCCGTTCGTCGGGCTGTTCGATGCCGTGGTCGCAGCTGTTGCGGATCAGGTGGGTCAGCGGGTCGGTGATTTTTTCGATCAGGCCCTTGTCCAGCTCGGTCGCTTCGCCGTGCGTGAGCAGTTCCACCTTCTTGCCCAGCTTGGACGCCAGGTCGCGCAACATGCGCGGGAAACGGCTGAACACCACCGACATCGGGATCATGCGGATCGACATGACCGATTCCTGCAGGTCACGGGTGTTGCGCTCCAGGTCGGCCAGGCCCGACAGCAGCTGCTGGTTCAGCGTCGCGTCCAGGCTGCGGCTGTTTTGCGCCAGCATGGCCTGGGTGATGACCAGTTCGCCCACCTGGTTGATGAGCTGGTCGATCTTGCTGACCGACACCCGCAGCGAGGTGGTTTCCAGTTGCGCGGTGGCCGCGGCGCGGGTGGCCTTGGCGCCTTCGCGCGCCTTGGACTCGGCCGGGGCGGCGGCGCTGCCCGCCGCCAGGCCGCTTTCGGCCTGGACGATGTCGGCATGGGCGCGGGGGGTCAGCGGGTTGCCGGGCGCGCCGGGGAACAGGCCGTAGCCTTGCACCAGGTCGTCGGCCGGCACCGGGGCGCCCGAGGCCCCGGGCACGGTGGACGCCACCGGGCTGCCCGGGGCGCCGGCGAACAGGCCGTAGCCCTGTTCGATGATGTCCTGGCTGTGGTCAAAGCCCGACCCTTCGGCGGCGGCCGCGGCCGGTGCCGGCGGCGCCACGGGGGCGGGCGCCGGGGCCGCGCCGGCCGGCAGCAGGGCGATTTTTTCTTTGGCCACGTGGAAGGCGAACAGGTCCAGCAGGTCGGCGTCGCTGCTGGTGGTGTCGATCAGGTAGACCTTGCGGCCGCCGTCGTCGCGTTCGCCGGTGATGGTGCCCAGGCCTTCGATGTCGCGGAACAGCTCCTTGATGGCCTCGGCCTGTTCGGGGTGGTCCAGCGGGCCGATGACCGCCTGCAACTGGCGCGCGGCGCCGGGCGCGCTGGCCGCCGGCATGCCGCCGGGGGCCGGGGCGGGCGGGGGCGGAGGGACCGGCGCAGGGGGGGGCGGGGGCACCGCCGCGCCGCCCGAGGCCAGCACCCGGATGCGCTGCACCAGACCGGCGGTTTCGGGCGGCTCACCGCCCAGGCCCTGGTGGCGCGCCAGCAGGCCCTTGAGCGCGTCGGAGGCTTCCAGCAGCACGTCCACCATGGGCATGGTGGGGGCCAGTTCGTGGCGGCGCAGCTTGTCCAGCAGCGACTCCATTTGGTGGGTGAGTTCGGCCACGTCTTCGAAGCCGAAGGTGGCGGCGCCGCCCTTGATCGAGTGGGCGCAGCGGAAGATGGCGTTGAGTTCTTCGTCGTCGACCGTCTCCAGGTCTAGGTTGAGCAGCTGTTGCTCCATCTGCTCCAGGTTCTCGCCCGCCTCTTCAAAGAAGATTTGGTAGAACTGGGTCAGGTCAAAGCCGTCGTTCTTGTCGTCTGCCATGGGCGTGGTTCTCGGTGGAGGCCGGTGGGGGGAGCGGGGGCGTCAGGCCGGCTTCAACGGATGACCTTGTTGATGACCTCGATCAGGCGGTTGGGGTCGAAGGGCTTGACCAGCCAGCCGGTGGCGCCGGCGGCGCGGCCGGCCTGTTTCATCTGGTCGCTGGACTCGGTGGTCAGGATCAGGATGGGCGTGTTCTTGAACGCCGGGTGCTCGCGCAGCTTGCGCGTCAGGCCGATGCCGTCCAGGCGCGGCATGTTCTGGTCGGTCAGCACCAGGTCGAAGGTCTGTTTCTGGGCCTTTTCGAACGCGTCGACGCCGTCGACCGCCTCGACCACGTTGAACCCGGCGCCCACCAGGGTGAAAGACACCATCTTGCGCATGGAGGCGGAATCGTCAACGGCGAGAATCGAATGCATGGGGTTACCTTGTGAACGGGGCGGTGATGGCGGGAGAGATCAGAACAGTTCGATGGAACCGGCGTCCATCTCGCTCTGGGTCACGGGGTTGGGGTTTTGCGGCAGGTGGGTCACCACCACGCCGATTTCGTCTTCTTCGGGCTCCATGGCCTGTTCGGCCAGGGTGTAGGCGCAGCCCTTGAGCACCTTGCCGGTGTGCACCAGCAACTGGCTGGCCATGTCGTGGAACTGCAGTTCGGTGACGGCCAGGTGCAGCGCGGCACGGATGGACTGGGTGTCCGGGCTGTCGGGCAGGCCCTCGGCCACCTGCATGGCCTGGTTGAAGCGGTCCAGCAGGTTGCCGGTGGCGTGGTCGAGCAGGCCCTCCAGGCGCTTGAGGTCGTTCATGGCCACGAGCAGCGAGTCCTGCAGGTCGGCCACGGCGGCCACGTTCATGGCAACCGCCGGCTCGTCGGAGCGGTCGGGCAGGGGGGCCACCGTGGTGACTTCTTCGCGCGGCCAGCGGCGTTTCTGGCGTGGGTCGGCGGGTTCTTCTTGCATGGGGCGGTGCACAGGGTCCCGAAAAGGTGTCGTTCCCTGCAAATATAAGCGCGAGTGACAGTCTAGACTAGGGCGCGGGTCTGACATGGCTCAAAATAGTGCGCATCCACCGTCCATCTTTCGCAAAAATGCGGGCTCCCAGCACGCACAGGCCCCTTTGACCGATTTGCACCTCCTCCATCTGGAAGACAACCCCGCCGACCACGAGCTGGTGGCGCGGGCGCTGGCGCGCGCCGAGGTGCCGTGTGCGCTGACCCTGGTGGACACGCTGGAGGCCTTCCAGGCGGCGGTGCGCCAGGGGCCGGTGGACGCGGTGCTGGCCGACTACCACCTGGCCGGGTTTTCCGGCCTGGACGCCTGGGACTGGCTGCGCGCCGAGGGCATCGAGCTGCCGTTCGTGATCGTCTCGGGCGCCATCGGCGAGGCCACCGTGGCCGACGCCATGGTGCGCGGCGTGAGCGATTACGTGGACAAACACCGGCTGGCGCGCCTGCCCGGCGCCCTGCAGCGGGCGCTGGACCTGGCCGCCGCGCGCCGCGCCCAGGCCGATGCCGCGCGCGCCCTGACGGAGTCGCGCCAACGCCTGGTGGAGCTGACCGAGCACCTGCAGGCCAGCATCGACCGCGAACGCGCCGACATCGCGCGCGAAATCCACGACGACATCGGCGGCTCGCTCGCGGCGGTCAAGCTCGACCTGGCCTGGCTGGCGCGGCGCAGCACCGACGCCGAGGCGCAGACCCACGTGCAGGCGGCGCTGGCCATGGCCGAACACGCCCTGGGCGCGAGCCAGCGCATCATGCGCAACCTGCGCCCGGCGGTGCTGGACCAGGGCCTGATGCCAGCCCTGCAGTGGCTGACCCGCACCTTTGCCGAACGCACCGGGCTGGCCGTGGGGCTGCACGGCCGCCTGCGCGCGCCGCTGGACCCGAAGGTGGACATGGTGGCCTACCGCACGGTGCAGGAGGCGCTGACCAACGTGCTCAAGCACGCCCAGGCCCGCGCGGTGCGGGTGGAGGTGAGCGACCTGGAGGACTTTCTGACCCTGGAAATCTCGGACGACGGCCGCGGTGCCGGGCCGGCCGAGCTGGCCAAGCTGCAGTCCTTCGGCTTGCTGGGCCTGAAGGAGCGCGCCCAGACCGTGGGCGGCTGGCTGGACGTGGCGACCGCGCCCGGCCAGGGCATGACGCTGATACTTTCGGTGCCGCTGGGCGGCGCCACGACCCCCGAACCGGAGACTGCCGAATGATCAAGGTGGTGCTGTGCGACGACCACGCCGTGGTGCGCCGCGGTGTGCGCGACACGCTGATGGAGGCCACCGACGTGCAGGTGGTGGGCGAGGCCGACGGCTACGCCAGCCTGCGCGACGCCCTGCGCCAGCACAAGCCCGACGTGCTGCTGCTGGACGTGGACCTGCCCGGGCGCAGCGGGCTGGAAATTCTGGCGGTGCTGCAGGAGGAGCAGAACCCGGTGCGGGTGGTGATGGTGTCGATGTACCCGGAGGACCAGTACGCGATCCGCTGCCTCAAGGCCGGCGCCATGGGCTACCTGAACAAGGGCGGCGACCCCGCCGCGCTGCTGGCGGCGGTGCGCACCGTGGCGCAGGGGCGCAAGTACATCACGGCCGAGATCGCCGAACTGCTGGCCAACCACCTGAACGCGCCCGAGGGCGCCGAGCTGCACGACAGCCTGTCGGAGCGGGAGTTGCAGACGCTGAAAAAAATCGCCTCGGGCAAGAAGCTGTCGCAGATCGCCGAGGAGCTGATGATCAGCCCCAAAACGGTGAGCGTGTACCGCGCCCGGGTGCTGGAAAAGCTGGGCCTGAGCAACAACGCCGAGCTGACGGTCTACGCCATCCGCAACCAGCTGGTGTGAGGCCGTGCCGGTGTTGGGCCGGCGTCTTTAGCCGGCACCGAACAGGTCGGCGATCACCCGCATGAGCTGCGTCACCGGGCGGTCCATCATCGGCAGGGTGAAGGCGATGCCCAGCAGCCCGACCGACAGGGTCAGCGGAAAGCCGATGGCGAAGACGTTCATCTGCGGCGCGATGCGGGAGACGATGCCCATGACCACGTTGACGAACAGCAGCATGCCGATCATGGGCAGGGCGATCCACAGACCGTAATAGAACACCAGCCCGCCCAGTTCGTGCAGGCGCAGGGTGCGCACCGCGCCGAAGGCGTCCTCGCCGACCGGAAAGGTCTGGAAGCTGGCGGCCACGGCCTGGATCAGCATCAGGTGGCCGTTGAGCACGATGAACAGCAGCATGGCGGTGTTGCCAAAGAAGCGGCCCACGGTGCTGGTCTGGGCGTTGGTGCTGGGGTCGAAAAAGCCGGCGAAGTTCAGGCCCATTTGCAGGCCGACGATTTCGCCCGCCATTTCCACCGCGGAAAACACGATGCGCACCGCCAGCCCGATGGCCAGGCCGATGGACAGCTGCTGCACCACCGCGCCGAAGGCGGCCGCGCTGTTGAGCGAGAGCAGGGGCGGCTCCGGCAGCGCCGGCTGCAGGCACACCGCGATGACGAAGGCCAGGCCAATTTTGGTGCGCACCGGCACCGACCGCGCCGAGAAGATGGGCGCGCTGGCGAACACCCCCAGCACCCGCAGAAAGGGCCAGAAGATCGGCGCGACCCAGGCCATGAGCTGGGCTTCGCTGAAGGTGACCATGCGGGCGGGGCGTGGGCCGGGGCGGTCAGACCGCGAAGTCGGGGATGGCCATGAGCGTGCGGCGGATGAAGTCCACCAGGGTGCTCAGCATCCACGGCCCGGCCAGGGCGAACACCGCCACCGCCGCCACCAGCTTGGGCACGAAGGACAGGGTGGCTTCGTTGATCTGCGTCAGCGCCTGGAACAGGCTGATGACCAGGCCCACCACCAGCACCGTGCCCAGCACCGGTGCGGCGACCATGAGCAGCAGGAACAGGGCGTTTTGCCCGATGGTGAGGACGGCTTGGGCTTCCATGGCGGGGCGGCTCCGGGGCTAGGTGGCGAAGCTGGCGGCCAGCGAACCGATGAGCAGGTTCCAGCCGTCGGCCAGCACGAACAGCATCAGCTTGAAGGGCAGGGCCACCAGCACCGGCGACAGCATCATCATGCCCAGCGACATGAGCACGCTGGCCACGATCATGTCGATGACCAGGAAGGGGATGAAGACCATGAAGCCGATCTGGAACGCGGTTTTGAGTTCGCTGATGACGAAGGCCGGCACCAGCACGCGCAGCGGCGCGGTCTCCACCGTCACTTCGGGGCCGAGCTGGCCCAGGCGGGCGAACAGCTCGAAGTCGGACTGGCGGGTCTGCTTGGTCATGAACTCGCGCAGCGGGATTTCGCCCTGCGCCAACGCCTGCTCGAAGCTCAGGGTGTTCTGGGTGTAGGGTTGGTAGGCGTTGTCGTACACGCGGTCCAGCGTGGGGCCCATGACGAACAGGCTGAGGAACAGCGACAGCCCGACGATGACCTGGTTGGGCGGCGAGGACTGGGTGCCCAGCGCCTGGCGCATGAGCGAGAGCACGATGACGATGCGGGTGAAGGACGTCATCATCAGCAGCACCGCGGGCAGGAAGGACAGCGCGGTGAAGAACAGCAGCGTCTGGATGGGCACCGAGTAGCTGGTGCCGCCCGGCCCCTGGCCGATGACCAGCGGCAGCTGCCCTCCGGGCGCGGCCTGGGCCAGCGCCGCACCGGCCAGCGCGAGCAGGGCCGCGCCAAGCAGGCCCTGGCGCCAGCGCGTCCGTGCGTGGCCGGGCGTCATGCCGAGGGCTCCTGCCGCGGCTCGCTGCCCCGCAGCGCCTGGGCCACGGCGGCGTAGCTGGGGGTGGCGGGCGTGGGCGCCGCACCGGCGGCCGGGCGGGCCAGGGCTTGCGTGTGCAGGGTGCGCACGTGCTGGGGCGTCACGCCCAGGGTCAGCTGCACCGGGCCGTGGGGGCTGTTGACCTCCACCACCACCACACGCTGCTGCGGGCCCAGCGCCAGTTGCGACACCAGCCGCAGTTCGGCGCCCTGGCCGCTGCCGGTGGGGGCGGTGCGCTGCTTCAGCCAGTGGAGGGCCCAGGCCAGCAGGCCCATGATGAGCAACAGGCCCAGGGCGGGCGCGTAGGCAGCAAAGCTCATGGGGGTCAGTGCCGGCTGAGGCGGCGCAGGCGTTCGGACGGGGTGACGATGTCGGTCAGGCGGATGCCGAATTTCTCGTTCACCACCACCACCTCGCCCTGGGCGATCAGGTAGCCGTTGACCAGCACGTCCATGGGCTCGCCGGCCAGCGCGTCCAGTTCCACGATGGAGCCCTGCGCCAGTTGCAGGATGTACTTGATCGGCACCTTGGTGCGGCCCAGTTCCACCGACAACTGCACCGGAATGTCCAGCACCATGCTGATGTCGTTGTTGCCCACCGGCTGGCTGGGCACCTCGCCGTCGAAGTGCGGCGCCCCCGAGGCGAAGTCGTCGTTCACGCCCCCGGTCTGTTCCTGCAGGGCCTGGGCCCAGTCGTCGGCCATGGCCTGCTCTTCCGGGCTCGGGGCGTTGGTGTCTTGTTCATTTGTCATACTGATCTCCGTGCCAGGTCTTGTCGGTGCTGCGGATGGTGCGCTGGACCTTCAGCGCGTACTTGCCGTTGTGGGTGCCGTATTCGCATTCCAGTATGGGCACACCGTCCACCTTGGCTTCGATGATGCGCTCGCGCTCCAGCTCGATGAAGTCGCCCACCTTCATGGCCAGCAGCTGTTCGATGGTGGCGCCGGTGGTGGCCAGCTCGGCCACCAGCTCCACCTCGGCCGCCTGGATCTCCTGGCTCAGCAGCTTGACCCAGCGGCGGTCCACCTCCATCGAATCGCCCTGCGAGGTAGAGTAGAGCAGGTCGCGGATCGGCTCCAGCGTGGAGTAGGGGATGCAGATGTGCAGCGAGCCGGTGAGGTCGCCAATCTCCAGTGAGAAGCTGGTGCTGACCACGATTTCGCTGGGCGTGGCGATGTTGGCGAACTGCGGCTGCATTTCGGAACGCTGGTAGGCCAGCTCCAGCGGGTACACGCCTTTCCAGGCCTTTTTGTACTCCTCCGAAATCACCTCGACCATGCGGTTGATGACGCGCTGTTCGGTGGGGGAAAAGTCGCGCCCCTCGATGCGGGTGTGGAACTTGCCGTTGCCGCCGAACAGGCTGTCGATCACGCCGAACAGCAGCGTGGGTTCGCACACGATCAGGCCGCTGCCGCGCAGCGGGCGCACCGCCATGATGTTGAAGTTGGTGGGCACCACCAGCTCGCGCAGGAACATGCTGTACTTCTGCACCTGCACCGTGCCGACCGAGATTTCCGGGCTGCGGCGGATGAAATTGAACAGCCCCACCCGCAGGTTGCGCGCAAAGCGTTCGTTGATGACCTCCATCGTCGGCATGCGCCCGCGCACGATCCGCTCCTGGCTGGAGAGGTCGTAGCTGCGCACCCCGTCGGTCGGGAAGTCTTCCTTGGCGAGCTTCTGGCTCTCGCCGGTCACGCCCTCGAGCAGGGCATCGATCTCGTCTTGGGAGAGAAAGGCGTCGCTCATGGTGGGGTCTCGGGTGGCCGGGGGCGCTTACTGGACGATGAGGCTGGAGAACAGCACCGCCTGCACCGGGCTGTAGCCCCGGTTCAGCGGCATGCCGGCTTCCTCGCGCACCAGGGTCAGGATGTCGTTCATCAGCGCCTCCTTGCCCTCGGGGCGCAGCAACTCGTCGGCGGTGCGGCGCGAGATCTGCATCAGGATGCCGTTGCGGATGGTGGGCAGGAAGGCCTTGATCGCCTCGGCGGTGGCCGCGTCGTCGAGCTGCAGCGTGATGCCGACCTGGGCGTAACGGGTGCCGCCTTGGTCGGCCAGGTTGATGACGAGGGCGTCCAGCGGCATGTACTGCGGCGGGGCCTTGGGCTTGCCTTTCTTGACCGGCTGGTGGGTTTCGGCGGCGCCGTCCTCCTCGTCCTCCGGGGCGGGTTTGAGCAGCAGAAACGCCGCGGCCGCCCCGGCGACGGCGAGCAACAGCACCACCACCAGGACGATGACGAGCATTTTCTTGCTCTTGGGTTTTGCCGCGCCATCGGCGCTGGCGGCGGGTTTAGCGGCCATGGGTCTGCCTTCGCATCGGGTCTGACGAAATGCCCGCGCCGGCACGGCGTGGGCACCCGGTCTATTTTGTCATGCCCGATTATGGTCGCCGCGCCCGACCCTGAAACCCGGAAAAGGGGCGGTATGCCCGGTTGTTCAGGCGTACACGCTCAGGCCGCGGTGGCCGTTCGGGTGGTGGGGGTCGGCCGGGCTTGTTGCCGGCCCAGCCGCTTCGGCGGTGGCGCGCAGGGCCATCCAGGGCCCGGGGCGGCCATCGCCGCCGGGCTGGCCCGGCTGGCCCGAGGTCTGGGCCCCGACGGACAGGCCGTCCAGCGTCAGCCCGGCACGGGCCAGCAGTTCGGCCAGCACCCGCGGGGCCTGGGCCTGCAGGGCCTCGCGCACCTGGGCGTCGTCGGTGCGGAAGCTCAGCAGAGTCTTGTCGCCGTCCAGGGCCACGTCCACCTCCAGCGCCTCGGCCCGCCCCAGATCCAGCCGCAGGCTGGCGCGCTTGGTATGGGCCGCGGCCCACAGGCTGACCTGCGCGCCCAGGGTTTCGTAGGCGTCGCCCATGGCTTCGCCCAGGCTGGCGGCAAAACCGGGGCCTTCGGCACCGGCGTCGGCCATGGGGCCGGCCGAGCCCGGTTCGGCCGCGAGCAGACCGCTGGTGGGTGCCTGGCCGGCTTGGCCCTGGCCGCCGGCATTGGTACCGGCGCTGGTGCCGGCGCGGTCGGCGCTGGCCAGGGCGGCCACGCCGGCACCCCAGCCGGCGGGGGGCAGCGGGGCGTCGGCCAAGGCGCCGCCGGGCTGGCCGGGGGCGCCCATGTGCCAGGCGCGGCTAAGGCTGTCCAGCAGGCCGGCGTGGCCGGGGGCGGTGAGGCCTTGGCCCTGCGCGGCGGTGGCTTCCGGCAGCTGGCGCGACCAGTGCGGGCCTGGGGCGCCGCCCGGCCCCTGGGCCGCTTCGCCCGCGGCCTGGGCCACGGCGGTGCGGCTGCGGGCACCGGCAGAGCTTGGGGTGGCGGCTGGTGCGGAGGAGGGAGCGGCCGCCTCACCGGCCAGCGTTTGCGCCGAACTTGCCTCACCGTCGGGGTCGGACAGGACCGCGTCCCCGGTGGGTGCGGTGGCGACCGCGTCTGCGGTCTGGCCGGTGGCGTTGACGGGGGCAGCGTCGCCGCGCGCGCTGGGCGTGATCAGCGCCAGAAAGGGGGCCAGGGGGTTGTCCGTGGGAGCCTCTTCGCCGGCGGCCTGTGCAGTGTCCAGGGGGGGCTGGGTCGTGGCCGGGTCCGTCAGCTCGTCGGCCAGAGCCTCGGTCTCGGGGCCGGGCGCGGTACCGTCCAGGCCCGCCTGCAGCAGTTGCGCGAAGGCATCGGCCGCTGGCCCGCCAGGGGCACGGCCCCGAGCGGCGTGGGCCTGGGCAGGGGGTGTGGCGGGCGTGGGGGCGGTGGCGTGTGCGGTTTTCATGGGGTGGACTTCCAGGGGTGGGCGGCGCTGTGCTGGCGGTGCTGGTTGGCCGCCATCTCGTCGTTGCTTTTTTGGTCCTGCCGTTGCAACCGGTGCTGTTGTGCCTGGTGGCGGCGTTCCAGGTATTTGGTCAGGCTGGCCAGTTCGCGTTCGGCCTGCAGCAGCTGTTCGCGGCAGTGGTCGATGTGGAGTTGCAGCCGCTGCAGCACGCCGTGCTGGAAGGCCACGGCGTGGTCCAGCTTGCCCATGAAGGTCTGCTGGGTGCGCAGCAGGGTCGGGCTGATGCCCTGGCCGGCGCGCTGTTGCCAGCGCTGCAGCGATTCGCGGGTGTAGTCCTGCAGCTGCACCAGTTGCCCCTGCGCCTGCTGGTGCTCGCGCTGGGCCCGGCCGAGAGCCTGCAAGGCCTCGTCACGGCGGCGGGTGGCCACTTCCACCACGGTGTCCAGGGCGTGGGCGGTGCTCATGCGGGTCGGCCGGTGGCGCCGCGCGCGCCAGTGGCCGGGCGGGCGGTTGGGTTGTCGGGGCCGGGCAGGCCCAGGGCCTGCGCCAGCTGGGTCACGCTGGCGGCAAAGGCGGCTTGTTCGCGCATGTCCTGCATCAGGAAGCGCTGCATGCCGGGGAACAGGGCGATGGCCTGGTCGGTTTCCGGGTCGCTGCCGGCCACGTAGGCGCCGAGCTGGATCAGGTCGCGGCTCTTCTGGTAGCGCGAGTAGAGCTGGCGGTATCGGCGCGCGTGTTCCTGGTGCTGCGGGGTGACGACGTTGTGCATCACCCGCGAGGCCGAGGCCTCGATGTCGATGGCGGGGTAAATGCCCGACTCGGCCATGGCGCGCGACAGCACGATGTGCCCGTCCAGGATGGCGCGGGCGGCGTCGGCGATGGGGTCCTGCTGGTCGTCGCCTTCGGACAGCACGGTGTAGAAGGCGGTGATGGAGCCCTTGCCCTCGGGCCCGTTGCCGCTGCGCTCCACCAGCTGTGGCAGCTTGGCAAAGCAGCTGGGCGGGTAGCCTTTGGTGGCCGGCGGCTCGCCAATGGCCAGGGCAATTTCGCGCTGCGCCATGGCGTAGCGGCTCAGCGAATCCATCAGCAGCAGCACGTCCAGCCCGTCGTCGCGGAAGCGCTCGGCGATGGCGGTGGCGTAGTTGGCGCCCTGCATGCGCACCAGCGGCGGCGAGTCGGCCGGGGCCGCCACCACCACCGAGCGGCGCAGGCCGTCCTCGCCCAGGATGTCTTCGATGAATTCTTTGACCTCGCGGCCGCGCTCGCCGATCAGCCCAACCACGATCACGTCGGCCTGGGTGAAGCGCGCCATCATGCCCAGCAGCACGCTCTTGCCCACGCCGGAGCCGGCAAACAGGCCCAGGCGCTGGCCGCGGCCCACGGTGAGCAGCGCGTTGATGGCACGCACGCCTGTGTCCAGCGGCTGGCGCACCGGCGCCCGGTCCATGGAGTTGATGGGCGTGCGCTCCATCGGCTCGACCTCGATGTCCTGCAGCGGGCCGCGGTGGTCCAGCGGGTGGCCGTGGGCGTCCACCACCCGGCCGAGCAGGCCCCTGCCCAGCGGCAGGCGCAGCACGCCGCGGTCGTTCGGGGCCAGCGGTTTGAGCGGCTGGCCCAGCCGGGGTTGTGGCCGGTAGGGGGGCAGGGGCCGCACCCGGGCGCCGCTGCTCAGGCCCTGCACCTCGCCGGCGGGCATCAGGAAGGCGCGCTCGCCGCTGAAGCCCACCACCTCGGCCAGCACCGCGGTGTCCGGGTCGTGCGGCATGTCGATCACGCACTGCGACCCCACCGGCACCTTCACGCCCTGCGCCTCCAGCACCAGCCCGGCCAGGCGGATCAGCCGGCCGCTGCTCTCCAGCGGGGTGTGCTGGCCGGCGGCCTGGCGCGCCACGGCCAGGAACTGCTGCCAGCGGGGCGGGGCGGTGGGCTCAGACATCGGCCAGTTCCCCCGGCTTCCAGGGCGCTTGCAGCCCCAGGTTGGCCACGGCGCGGGCCCAGCGTTTTTCCACGGTGGCGTCCACCGCGCCTTGGGGGCTTTCCACCACGCAGCCGCCGGGCGTGAGGCTGTCGTCGGCTTGCAGCTGCACCGCCAGGCCGGCCCAGGGCGTGCTGGGCTCGGCCTGCAGCAGGGCCAGGTCGTCCGGGTGCAGGCGCAGTGTGGCGGGCTTGCCGTCTTCCACCAGCAGGGCCAGGGCTTCCTGCACCGCGGCCTTCAGCGGCTCCAGCGGGGTGGCCAGTTCGCGGCGCACCACCTGGCGGGCCAGGTCGCAGGCCAGTTCCAGCACCTGGGCGGTCAGGCCCTGTTCCAGGGTGGCCAGGTCGGCCTGGGCCTGCTGCAACACCTGGGCCAAGCGGGCGGCCTGGTCCCGGCCCAGCTGGCGCAGCGGGGCTTCCAGGGCCTGACGGGTTTCTTCGGCGCCGGCCTGGCGGCCGTGCTCAAAACCCTCGGCCCGGGCCTGCTGTCTGACCTCCTCGATCCATTCGGGCGACACCGTGGGCGCCTCCGGCTCGGCCGCCGGCAGCGGGGCGGCGGCGGGCGGGGCCTCGCCCACCGGCGCGAATTCCCAGGCCGACACCTTCTCCACCTCTTCCCGCGGGATGAAGCGGTGGTAGGGGCTGGTGTGGCGGTTAGACGAAGGCATCGTCCCCGCCTCCGCCCAGCACGATCTGGCCTTCGTCCGACAGGCGGCGCACCACCTTCAGGATGTCCTTTTGCTGGGTTTCCACTTCCGACAGACGCACCGGCCCGCGGCTGTCCAGGTCCTCGCGCAGCGCCTCGGCGGCGCGGCTGGACATGTTGCCCAGCACCTTTTCCTTCAGCTCCGTGCTGGCGCCCTTGAGGGCGATCACCAGCGCGTCCGAGGCCACCTCCTTGAGCACCATCTGCATGGACTTGTTGTCCAGCTTGAGCAGGTCCTCGAAGGTGAACATCTTGTCCATGATCTTCTGGGCCAGATCCACGTCGTTCTCGCGGATCGAGTCCACCACGCTGGCCTCCAGGCTGGTGCCCAGCAGGTTGATGATCTCGGCCGCCGTCTTGACCCCGCCCAGCGAGCTTTTGCGGATCTTGTCGCCGCCGGCCAGCACGTGGTAGAGCGCCTCGTTCAGATCCTTGAGCGCGTTGGGCTGGATGCCTTCAAGCGTGGCGATGCGCAGCATCACCTCGTTGCGGGTGCGTTCGGTGAACTGCTTGAGGATGTTGGCCGCGTGGTCCTGGTCCAGGTGCACCAGCGTGGCCGCCAGGATCTGCGGGTGCTCGTTGCGCAGCAGCTCGGCCACCGAAATCGGGTCCATCCACTTCAGGCTCTCGATGCCCGAGACGTCGCCGCCCTGCAGGATGCGGTCGATCAGCAGCGAGGCCTTGTCTTCGCCCAGCGCGCGCTTGAGCACCGCGCGCACGTAGTTGTCGGTGTCCGACACCAGCAGGCTTTGCGACGCCGCCTCGTTGGTGAATTTGTGGATGACGTCGTCCACCTTGTCCTTGGAGACGGTGCGCATGCGCGCGATCGTCTCGCCCAGGCGCTGCACCTCTTTGGGGGAAAAGTGCTTGAAGACCTCGGCCGCTTCCTCTTCGCCCAGCGACATGAGAAAAATCGCGGCGTCCTGCAGTCCGTCTTCGGGTTCAGCCATGTCCGTGTACCTTTCGGGCCATCAGGTGGCGGCCGCCGCGCTTTCCCCGTTGACCCAGCCTTTGACGATGTTCGCCACGGCCACCGGGTTCTCCCGGGCCAGCCGCTTGGCGTCTTCCAGCCGAAGCATTTCGACCGTGACCTCATTTTGCACCGGCATGGGCAGGCCGGGGCGCTGCGGTTCGTCGTCCACCAGGGTGTCGAGCTGGCCCCCGGCCGTGCGGGTGCCTTCGGCGTCCGGCGCGGCGGCGGGCGGGGCTTTCATCAGCTTCAGGGCCGGGCGCACCATGCCCAGGAACAAAATCAGGCCCAGCACCAGCATGCCCACCGGCCACGCCAGGCTGCGCGCCAGGTCGAAGGTGTCGGCCTGCTTCCACCAGGCGATGTCGGTGGTGTCGGTGGCCGGCTTGTTGAAGGCCGCGTTCATCACGTTCACCGAATCGCCGCGCTGGGTGTTGAAGCCGATGGCCTCGCGCACCAGGGCGTTGATCTGTTCCATCTGCTCGGGCGGCAGCGGGCCGCTGCTGGCCTGGCCCTTGCGGTCGGTGCTGGCCACGTGGTTGAGCACCACCGCCGCGCTCAGCCGGCGCACCGTGCCGGTGGCGTTGCGGGTGACCGAGACGGTCTTGTCCACCTCGTAGTTGATGACCTGTTCCCGGCGGCGGTTGGCCTCGCTGGCGCCCCCCGCGTTGCCGCCCGGCACCACGCCCGCCGGGGCGGCGGCGCCGTTGATGGGCGCTTCGGTCGCGCCCGGCGCCACGTTGGAGACCGCGCCCGGCGCGCCGGGGGTGGTCTGGTCCAGGTTGCTGCCGCTTTCCACCAACTGCTGGCTGCGCACGGCCGCCGGTTCGGTGCCCTGGTTGGGGCGGTGCTGTTCGCTGGTCTGCTCGGTCTGGGAAAAGTCCACGTCGGCCGTGACCTGGGCGCGCACGTTCTCGCGGCCCAGCACCGGCTCCAGCAGGTCCATGATGCGCTGGGTGTACATCTGCTCCAGCGTGCGCACGTACTCCAGCTGCTGCGAGTCCACGCTGCCGGCCGGCGCGTCGGCCGTCTGCGACAGCAGGGCGCCGTGCTGGTCCACCACGCTCACGGCCTTGGGGTTCATTTCCGGCACGCTGCTGGCCACCAAATGCACAATGCCCGCCACCTGGGTGCGGTCCAGCGTGCGGCCGGGGTAGAGGGTCAGCAGCACGCTGGCCGACGGTTTTTGCTGTTCCCGGAAAAACCCGTTCTGGTTGGGCAGGGCCAAGTGGACGCGCGCCTCGGCCACCGAGCTCAGCGCGGTGATGGAGCGGGTCAGCTCCCCCTCCAAGCCGCGCTGGAAGGTCAGCCGTTCCTGGAACTGGGTCATGCCCAGGCGGTTCGCGTCCATCAACTCAAAGCCGTTGATGGCGCCCTTGGGCAGCCCCTGCGACGCCAGTTTGAGCCGGGTGTCGTGCACCCGGTCGGCCGGCACCAGGATGGCGCTGCCCCCCTCGGCGTGCTTGTAGGGCACGTTCATTTGCGACAGCTGGGCCAGCACGGCACCCCCATCCTTGTCGGACAGGTTGGCGTACAGCACCCGGTAGTCGGGCCGGTTGGCCATGAAGAACGCGGCGGCCAGCACCCCCACCAGGGCCAGCACGCCCAGGCCCAGCAGGCCTTTGCGGGTGTTGTCCAGCCGGGCAAAGCCCTCCACCAGCGGGTTGGGCCGCTTGTCGGGCAGGGTCGTGACATCGAGTTCGGCGACGGCGGTGTTCATGGGGGCGATTATGAAAGTGGCCCGCCCAAACTAAAGCCCGAAAAGCCGGGCAAGACCCCGTTTGTTCGGGGTCAAGTTCGCGCCGGGGTGGCCGTACCATCGCCGCATCGGGTGGCCCTGCCGCTCACCAGCCTTCAGGAAGCACCGCCATGGACCTGCGCCTCACCCCCTTGACCTCTGCCACCGTGAACACGCTGCGCCCCGCCACCGCACCCACCCAGGCCGGTGCGGCGGGTCGGGTGGGGGCCGCCGCCGAAGGCGGTTTTGGCGAAGCCTTCAAAACCGCGCTGCAAAGCGTCAGCGCGGCGCAGAACCAGTCCAGCGAACTGCAGACCCAGTTCCAGCTGGGCAACCCCAACGTCAGCCTGGAAGCCACCATGCTGAGCATGCAGAAGTCGCAAATCGGGTTTCAGGCCGCGCTGCACGTGCGCAACCGCATGATGCAGGCCTACACCGACGTGATGAACATGCAGGTCTGACGCCGGCGCCGCGCCGGCTCAGTGCAGCTGCACCGGGCGCTGCACTGCCACCATCTGCCCCAGGTCGTCGATCCAGGGTTCCACCAGTTCGCGGATCTGCGCGTCGTGGCGCAAGATGGTCATCATGATGCGGTGCTTCTCGGCCCGCTCCTGCACCGTCAGGTCCAGCCCGGCGGCGCGTTCGCGCAACTGCTCGATCAGCACCGCGCAGGCGCCTTCCAGGCGCACCACCTCGTCCCAGTCCTCCACCAAGGCGGCGTCCAGCATTTGCTGGCTGGTGCTTTCGATGGCCTTGTAGTAGTCGATGAGGGGGAGGGTCATGGTGGAAATCCTGTGTCGGCGCTGGGCTCTCTTGGGGTTTATATCGGCCAATTCCCGGGCAACTTGACCGGGGCTTGCAGCGCCACGTCTTCGTACACCGCGGCCATGGGCAGCCGCAGGTCCACACTGGCCAGTTCCACCGTGGTGCCTGGGCCGTGGGGAAACAGCACCCACTGCCCGGCCGGGTTGCGGCGGAACACCTCCACGCTCTGGCGTTCGGCGTCCACCAGCACGTATTCCTGCAGGCTGGGCAGGCTGCGGTAGTACTCGAACTTCAGGCCCCGGTCGTAGGCCGCGGTGGATGGCGACAGCACCTCCACCACCAGCGTGGGTTCTTCCTTGGCGCTGTCGCGCCCGGCGTCGGCCGGGGAGTAGGTCACGAACACATCGGGGTAAAAGTACGCGTCCACCGCCTGGGCGCGCACCTTCATGTCGGCAATGTAGCTGCGGCAGGGTGTGCCGCGCAGGTGCTGCTTCAGTGCCGTTGCCAGATTCAGGCTGATGGTCACATGCGCATCGCTGGCGCCGGCCATGGCAAAGGTCTCGCCCTGCACGTATTCGTGCTTGGTGGGCTGCAGGCTCTCCCAGTCCAGAAAGTCCTGTGCGGTGAAGGGCAGTGTTTCGGCGGCGGTCATGGGCCCCATTGTGCGGGAAAGGGTGCCGCGCTTCAAATGCCGGGCCGGTTTCAGTGCAGCTGCGGCCGGCCTTGCGTGACCCGGTCGATGACCGGCTCCGCCAGGGCGCGCACCTGGGCGTCGTGGCGCAGCACCGCCAGCAGGGCGCGCTGGCGGGCCTGGCGCTCGGCCGGCCCGGCAGGAGCCGGTCGTGGCGCTTGCAGGCGCAGGGCGGCCACCTGCCCCTGGGCCACCCCTTCCAGGCGGCGCACCTCGGACCAGTCGCTGCGCTGGGCAGCGGCCAGCATCAGGCGGCTGGTGTGCTCCAGTTGTTGGTGGGGTTCTGGCCGGGAGGGGATGACGGGGGCTTGCATGTGTTCTATATCGGTGCCGCACCCGCCAACTTGACCGGCCCCAGCAGCGGAAAAGCCCGGCAAAACCGGGCTTTTGTGGGGCAGGGGAAGTGGCGGCGTCAGGCGCCTGCCAAGGCCATGCCGGCGCCATACAGGCTGCCCATGCGGCGCGCGGCCGGTGGCGCTTTGGGGGTGCTGGGGGTGGCGGGGGTGGACGGTGTGGCGTCGGCCGCTTGCGGGTCGGGCGTGGCGCCGCTGCGCATCTGGCGCCAGGCTTCGGCCAGGGGTTTGATCAGTTGGGCCACTTCGGCGAGCTTCTTGGCGTCGTTGAACGCGTTGGCCTCGGTCAGGCGCAGTACGCAATAGTCGTACAAAGCATCCAGGTTCTGGGCCAGTTCGCCGCCGTGTTCCAAGTCCAGGCTGGTACGCAAACCATCTTGCAGGATTTTGAGGGCCCGGTTGATCTGCTTCACCTTCAGCGTTACATCGCCGCTGGCAATCGCGCCTTGGGCCATGGTCACACTGTCCAACACCGCTTCAAACATCATCAAAGCCAGTTCGTACGGGTCGTGTTCGGTCGCACGGGTGTTTACGTCCACGTTGCGGTAAGCGGCAGCGGCGCGGTGGGAAAAGGCAGGCATGGTGGCGATCCTTGGTGTCGGCGTCAATCTCTTGAAATTTTTATCGGCTGACCGGCCCCAAACTTGACCCCCAGCCTCAGTTGGACTTGGCGTTGTTCCACATGGTCACTTGCTGGGCCACGTAGTTGTTCAAGGCCGTCAGACTGGCCACCTGGGCGTCCAAGGCGCTGTAACGGCGGTTCAACTGGGCTTCTATGCGGGCCACCTTGGCATTGACCCGTTCTTGGTCCGAACTGTTGCGGTTCAGTGCGCGCTCCAAAGCGTCTTGTTTGTTCTTGAACAAACCGTCGGTGGCCAGCAGGCCTTGCGCAAAATTTTTCAGCTTCAAGGCAAAACCGTTGCTCAAGGGGTTGCCGTTGTCGGTGCGGAAGAACTTGTTCAGTTCGTCGGTGTTGCTCAGCGCCGCGGTGAATTTGGTGTTGTCAATTTCCAGGTTGCCACCGCGCAGTGCCGTCACCCCAATGTCGGCCAACCGGCCGAACTGCGACCCCGACATGGTGGACTGCAGCATGCCCCGCAACGCGTTTTGCAAACCCACCGCGGTGCTATCGCCTTGCAGCAAACCCGCCGATTTTTGCGCCGGGTCGAACTTGGTGGCCTCGTTCAAAAAATTGTTCAAGGTGTTGTAGGCAGCGACAAATTCTTCCACCGCCGTGCGAACGGTGCCGTTGTTGGCCGCCACGTTGATTTGCGCCGTGGTCCCCACCGTGGCGTTGTCGCTCAGGGTAAGCGACAAGCCCGAGACCACGTCTTTGAAGGTGTTGCTGCTGGAGGTGACCGCAATGCTGCCATTGACGGTGATGGCCGCGTCCTGGCCGTACTGCGTCACCGTACCGCCATTGACCAGTCGCGACAGGCCGCTGGCGTCGGTGTTGTTGCCGTCGCTGTCGGTTACTGTCAGTTCAAACCCTGCGGCTTCGCCCGTGGTTTTGGAGGTGAGCAGCAAGCGCTGCCCGCTGCCGTCGTTCAGCAAGGTCGCGGTCACCCCGGCGTTCTGGCTGTTGATTTTGCTGGCCACATCGGCCAGGGTGTCGTCGGCTTCGATGTCGATGGTGATCGGATCAACCCCCACGCTGGCCGCAAATGTGGGGGTGCTGTTATAGCGCCCGGGCTGGATGCTGAGGGTGCCTTGCCCGATCGGTAAGGAGCCATCCAGCGAGACAGAGGCGTAGCTTTGTGCCTGCGCCAGGCGGTCTACGCTGATGCCAAAGCTATTGGCCGCCGTGCCGCCGCCGGCACTGACAGAGACCAAGTCCGGTTTGGAGGAGCTGGCCGACACCGCGGTGTAGGTGGTGAGACTGCCCAATTTGCTTGCGGCATCCGACAGCTTGGAGACCAGCGACTTGATCTCGCCGTACACCGAAATTTTCGTTTGTACGGTGGCCGCCTGCAGCTTCAGGTTGTCCAGCGGCACCTTTTCCAGCGCTACCAACTGGGAGACGATGGATTTGATGTCCAGCCCGCTGCCAATGCCGGGCGATGAGATGGTGGCCATTGCAATATCCTCCGGGCGGGCGCAACACCCACAACCCCATTAAAACGAAAAAAGCGACAACAGGATAGCCCCGTTGCCGCTGTGGCGATGGGGCGGGGTAACCCCC
>NZ_JAAQQT010000633.1:0-40659 GCF_011742065.1 Aquabacterium sp. A08 | reverse complement strand
GCCAGTGGAACGACGGGTTTTTGAGGTAGCGCACGCTGAACAGGTAAAACACCTCCATCGCCACCAGGGTGTTGACGGCCAGGGTGCGGGCGTGTTCCACCGCGTGCCCCTGGGCCAGCGACCACTGGTAGGCGCCAAAAATGCCAGCGGTGAACAGGCCCGACACCAGCAGCACCCGCCACACCACAAAGCCGCTGAGCATGGGTTCGCCCGGTGGGCGGGGGGCGCGGCGCATGACGTCGCGTTCGGTGGGCTCGAAGGCCAGCACCATGGCCAGGGCGATGGAGCTGACCATGTTGACCCACAAAATTTGCGCCGGCGCGATGGGCAGCGCCAGCCCCAGCAGCACCGCCACCAGCAGCGACAGGGATTCGCCGCCGTTGATGGGCAGCAGGAAAGTGACGGTTTTGCGCAGGTTGTCGTACACCGTGCGGCCTTCCTCCACCGCGTGGGCGATGGAGGCGAAGTTGTCGTCGGCCAGCACGATGGCGCCGGCCTGTTTGGCCGCTTCGGTGCCCTTGCGGCCCATGGCCACGCCCACGTCGGCCTGCTTGAGCGCGGGGGCATCGTTGACGCCGTCGCCGGTCATGGCCACCACCTCGCCGCGGGCCTGCAGGGCGCGCACCAGCCGCAGCTTGTGTTCGGGGCTGGCGCGGGCGAACACGTCCACCGACTGCACCGCGTCTTGCAGGGCGGCGTCGTCCAGCGCCTCAATGTCCGGCCCGGTGAGGGCGCGCAAACCGCCGCCCATGCCCAATTGCCCAGCAATGGCGCTGGCGGTGACGGCGTGGTCGCCCGTGATCATCTTGACCCGGATGCCGGCGGCGCGGCACTGGGCCACCGCCTGGATGGCTTCCTGGCGCGGCGGGTCGATGATGCCGACCAGCCCCAGCAGGGTGAGGCCTTGGGCGACGTGGGCGTGGTCCAGCCGCTGGCCAGCGGCCACGGTGGTGCGGGCCAGCGCCAGCACCCGGCGGCCGGCGCGGGCCTGGGCTTCGATGGCGGCGAGCCAGTGGGCGTGGTCCAGCGGTGCGGATTCGCCGTTGGTTTGCAGTTGCCGGTGGCACATGTCCAGCAGGCGTTCGGGTGCGCCCTTGACCCAGACCGTCCATTGGCCGGGGTCGCCGTTGGGGTGGGCGGTGGCCATGTAGCGGTGTTCGGACTCGAACGGCACCACGCCCAGACGCGGGCGCTCCTGCGCCAGTTCGCTGGGGGCGATGCCGGCCTTCATGGCCAGGGTGAGCAGGGCGCCTTCGGTGGGGTCGCCGGCCAGGTGCCACAGGTCGCCCTGGCGGTGCAGGGCGGCGTCGTTGCACAGCGCGGCGGCTTCGGCCAGGGCCAGCAGGGCGGGGGCTTCGCGGAACAGCTCGGCCGGCTGCAGCGTGTGGCCCTGCCGCTGCAGCGTGCCCAGCGGGGCGTAGCCGGCGCCTTCGACGGCGATGGTCTGGTCGGCCAGCACCACCTGCTGCACCGTCATTTCGTTGCGGGTGAGGGTGCCGGTTTTGTCGGAACAGATGACGGTGACCGCGCCCAGCGTTTCCACCGCCGGCAAGCGCCGCACCACCGCGTGGCGGCGCGCCATGCGCTGCACCCCGATGGCCAGGGTGATGGACATGATGGCGGGCAGCCCTTCGGGGATGGCGGCCACGGCCAGGCCGACGGCGGTCATGAACACGTCGGCCACGGCCATGCCGCGCACCAGCACACCGTAGGCGAACAGCGCGGCGGCGGCGCCCAGCACCGCGAAGGTGAGGGTGCGGCCCAGTGCGGCCATTTGCCGCACCAGCGGGGTGGTGGTTTGTTCCACCGTGGCCAGCAGCTTGCCGATGCGGCCCATTTCGGTTTGTGCGCCGGTGGCCACCACCACGGCGGTGCCTTGGCCCTGGGTGACCAGCGTGCCGGCGTAGCCCATGCCCAGGCGGTCGCCCAGGGCGGCGTCGGGCGCCACGGGGTGGGGGGCTTTTTCCACCGGCACCGATTCGCCGGTGAGCGCGGCTTCGTCCACCCGCAGGTTGTGCGTCTGCAGCCAGCGCACGTCGGCGGGCAGGCTGTCGCCCGAGGCCAGAGCAACCACGTCGCCGGGCACCAGGGCGGCGGCGTCCACGTCATGGGCGCGGCCGTCGCGCCAGACGCGGGCGTGCGGCGCCAGCAGGTGGCGGATGGCCTCCAGCGCCTTTTCGGCCTTGCCTTCTTGCAGCACGCCAATGCCGACGTTGAGCAGCACCACCGCGAGGATGACCGCCGCGTCCACCCAATGCGCCATGAAGGCGGTGGTGAGCGCCGCCGCCAGCAGCACGTAGATGAGCAGGTTGTGGAACTGCGCGGCGATGCGCCGCCACAGCGGCGGCGGGGCCACGGTGGCCAGGCGGTTGGGGCCGTGCTGGCGCAGGCGCTGTTCGGCCTCGGCCTGGCCCAGGCCGTGGGCACTGGCGTGCAGGGCCTCCAGTGCCTGGGCGCTGGTGAGCGCATGCCAGGCGGGCGCCGGGCGGGCGGGCGGGGTGGGGGCGGCGGGTGTCATCCGGCGCAGGGCGGGGCGGGCTGGAGAGGGGTGCCGGCCGGGGTGAGGGCGGCGGCCAGGCCGCGGAAAAAGCCCACCAGTTCTGGGCTGACCGGGGCCGCCGTGGCGTCGCTCGTCGGTGGCAGGTGGCCCAGCAGGTGCGCCGCCTGCCACAGGTCGCGCTGCTGGCCGATGCGCAGCTGCCAGCCGCTGGCGCGCCGCGTCCAGCGCCGGGTGCGGCGGGCCTCGGCGGCGGGCAGGGTGGCGGCGATGGCCTCGCTGGCGTAGCGCAGGCGTTTGGCCAGCAGGCGGGCGTCGTGCAGCAGGGCGGGTTGGGTGTGGGCGGCGGCCACCAGCTGTTCCATGCGGCGGTGCCAGCGCGCCAGCCGGCGCGTGGCCCAGTCGCCGTGCGGCGTGGGGGTCGCTGGGGCGGGGTCGATGGGGGCGCCCAGGCCGTGCAGCCAGGCCGTCAGGGCCAGCAGGGCGCCGCCCGCGCCGGGCGTGGCCAGCCGCTGGCGCACCTGGGCGCGGGCGGTGTGGCCGGCGTCGGTCAGGGCGTGCAGGGCGGCGTCCCAGTCGGCCTGGCGGGCGCGGGCGGGGTGGGCGGTGTCGGGCAGGCCGGGCGGGGGGCTCAGGTAGGCCGTGGCCCAGGCGGGCAGGGTGTCGTGGCGGGCCACGTCCAGGTCGCGCAACTGGCCCAGGGCGTCCAGCAGGGGGCGCAGCGCGGTGGTGTCGGGCGCGGCGGGCAGCCAGGGGCGAAGCAGCCGGGTGACGCTGCGCCAGCGCCGCCACGCCACCCGCGCCTGGTGGACGAGCTCGGGCTCGTCGCGGTGCAGCAGGCCCTCCAGGTTGCGGGTGAACTGCTGCAGGATTTCGGCCAGCACCGGGCGCGCCAGGGCCTGGGGGGGCAGGCGTTTTTTCAGGGGCACAGGCTGGGCCTTGGCCACCGGGTGCACAGCGCCGCTGGCCAGGGCGTGGCCGCGCTGGGCCTTGCTCACGTCGCTGGGCAGCAGGGGCAGGTGCTGGGCCAGCTCCTGCGCCAGGGCAAACAGCGCGGCGCGTGGCCCGCTCAGCAGTTCCAGTTCCAGCTCCAGCAGGGGCGTGGTGCGGTCGCCGGCGCGCACGCTGCCGGCGTCCAGCGCCACCTCGATGTCGGTGCCGTTGCGCCTGCGCACGCGCCAGGTGGTGCGCAGGCAATGGGTCTCGAAGCGGGGCTGCAGGGTGGCCAGCAGGGTGCCGTGCGGGTCCAGCGCGTCCCAGGCGGTGCCGTGCAGGGCGGCCGGGTCGAGCCGGCCCTGGGCCACCGGGCTTTCCCATTCGCCGCGCTGGCTCAGGCCGCCGTGCGAGGTGCCCGCGGTCTTGAGCGTCTGGACCCAGCTGCCCGGGCCGGCGTCGCCCGGCGTGCCGATGTGGCGCAGGCGCAGCGCGCAGCGCTGGCGCTGCAGGGCCAGGTCGGGGGTGTCGAAATAGCGGTTGAGCAGCAGCTGCTGTTGCGGGCGGCGCCGGCGCAGGCTGGGGGCGCGGCGCAGGCGTTGCAAGGCCTCGTCGGGCGACAGGCCGGGCACCAGCAGCTTGAGTTCGATTTCCTGGGGCGTGAGCATGGGGCTTAGCTTACACAGTCTGCGGGTTTTCGCCACCCTGGCCGGGTGACGCGCCGCACGGAAGCGCCACGGGTTTCCGGCAAAATGGCTGGCTGACGCGGCCCCGCCGCCCAACCCGAACTGCCGACCATGAGCCACACCCCGCACCCCACCCGCGACACCTCGCACATCCAGCCGCGCGACCGCGCCGAAATCCTGGCCCAGGCGCTGCCCTACATCCGCAAGTTCCACGGCAAGACCATGGTCATCAAGTACGGCGGCAACGCCATGACCGACCCGGAACTGCAGCAGGCCTTTGCCGAGGACGTGGTGCTGCTCAAACTCGTGGGCATCAATCCGGTGGTGGTGCACGGCGGCGGCCCGCAAATTGAAGGGCTGCTCAAGCGCCTGGGCAAGCAGGGCGAGTTCATCCAGGGCATGCGCGTGACCGACCCCGAAACCATGGAGGTGGTGGAGTGGGTGCTGGCCGGCGAGGTGCAGCAGGACATCGTCGGCCTGATCAACCGCGCCGGTGGCAAGGCGGTGGGCCTGACCGGCCGCGACGGCGCCATGATCCACGCCCGCAAGCTGCGCATGGTGGACCAGAAAGACCCGAGCAAGGAACACGACGTGGGCCAGGTGGGCGACATCGTCGGCATCGACCCCAGCGTGGTCAAGGCGCTGCAGGAGGACCAGTTCATTCCGGTGGTCAGCCCCATTGGGTTTGGCGAGCACAACGAGAGCTACAACATCAACGCCGACGTGGTGGCGGCCAAGCTGGCCACGGTGCTGCAGGCCGAAAAACTGCTGATGCTGACCAACATCCCCGGCGTGCTGGACAAGGACGGCCAGCTGCTGCCGTCGCTGACCATGAAGCGCATCGACGAACTGGTGGCCGACGGCACCATCAGCGGCGGCATGATCCCGAAAATTGCCGGCGCACTGGACGCGGCCAAGAGCGGGGTGAACGCGGTGCACATCATCGACGGCCGGGTGCCCCACGCCATGCTGCTGGAGATCCTGAGCGACCAGGCCTTCGGCACCATGATCCGTTCGCACTGACCGCGCCATGGCCACCCGCCCCGCGCCCGGCGAACGCCGCCTGCAGATTTTGCAGGCCCTGGCCGACATGCTGCAGACCCCCGGGGGCGAGCGGGTGACCACCGCCGCATTGGCCACGCGCCTGGGCGTGAGCGAGGCGGCGCTGTACCGCCACTTCGCCAGCAAGGCGCAGATGTTCGAGGGGCTGATCGACTTCGTCGAGCAAAGCGTGTTTGGCCTGATCCAGCAGATCGAGGCGCGCCAGCCGCAGCCGCTGGCGCAGGTGCCGCTGGTGGTGACGATGGTGCTGCAGTTCGCCGAGAAAAACCCCGGCATGGCCCGGGTGATGGCCGGCGATGCGCTGGTGGGCGAGCACGAGCGCCTGACCGCGCGCGTGGCCCTGCTGTTCGACAAGCTGGAAAGCGCGCTGAAGCTGCGCCTGCGCGAGGCCGGCCACCCCGACGCGGTGGCGCTGGGCGCGGTGCTGGTGGCCTTTGTGACCGGGCGCCTGCAGCGCTACGCGCGCAGCGGCTTCCAGCGCCCTCCCACCGAACACCTGGCCGACTGCCTGCGGGTGATGCTGACGGCCTGACGGCCACCCCCGGGTTTACCCCGGGGCCGCGCGGGTTGACGCGCCCGGCTTTGCCTCTAAAATAGTACGACCGTTCGTTTTATTTTGGATGCCATGACCGCCGCCACCGCCCCCCGCACCGCCCGCAGCCAGAAAGCCCTGCACAAAGGCCAGCAGACCAAGGCCGCCATTGTGGACGCGGCCCTGGCCCTGGCCGCCCAGGTCGGGCTGGAGGGCTTGAGCATCGGCGCCATTGCCGAAATCACGCAGATGAGCAAGTCCGGCGTGTTCGCCCACTTCGGCTCGCGCGAGGAACTGCAGATATCGGTGGTGCACGAGTACCACCGCCGCTTCGAGGCCGAGGTGTTCACCCCCGCGCTGCAAGAGCCGCGCGGCCTGCCGCGCCTGCGCGCCCTGTTCGACAACTGGATGCGCCAGACCTCGCTGGAGATCGACTCGGGCTGCATCTACATCAGCGGCGCGGTGGAGTTCGACGACCGCCCCGGCCCGGTGCACGACGCGCTGGTGGCCACCATGAACACCTGGCAGTCGGCCATGCACCGGGCGGTGGAACTGGCGATTGCCGAAGGCCACCTGCAGGCCCAGGCCGACCCCGGGCAGCTCGCGTTCGAGATCCACGGCCTGATCCTGGCCCTGCACTACGAGGCCCGCTTCCTGCGCAACCCCAAGGGCCTGGCCCGCGCCCGCCAGGGCTTCGACAACATCGTCGCCCGCAACCTGCCCTGACCCGTTTTTTCCCCGACCCACACCCATCCCAGGAGACCGCCATGCCCAGCTACACCCCGCCCCTGCGCGACATGCAATTCGTGCTGCACGAAGTGCTGAACGTGACCGACGAACTGAAGGTGTGCCCGCCGCACGCCGAGATCGACGCCGACACCATCAACGCCGTGCTGGAAGAAGGCGGCAAGTTCGCCGCCGGGGTGGCGTTTCCGCTGAACATCAGCGGCGACGCCGAGGGCTGTGTGCTGGACAAAACCACCCACGAGGTGCGCACCCCCAGCGGCTTCAAGGCCGCTTACCAGACCTATGTGGACGGCGGCTGGCCGGCGCTGAGCTGCGACCCCGAATACGGTGGCCAGGGCCTGCCGTTCGTGGTGAACCAGTGCTTTTACGAAATGCTCAACAGCGCCAACCAGGCCTGGACCATGTACCCCGGCCTGAGCCACGGCGCCTACGAATGCCTGCACGCCCACGGTTCGCCCGAGCAAAAAGCCCTGTACCTGCCCAAGCTGACCAGCGGCGAGTGGACCGGCACCATGTGCCTGACCGAGCCCCACTGCGGCACCGACCTGGGCCTGCTGCGCACCAAGGCCGAACCGCAGGCCGACGGCAGTTACCGCATCACCGGCCAGAAGATTTTCATTTCCGCCGGCGAGCACGACATGGCCGCCAACATCGTGCACCTGGTGCTGGCCCGCTTGCCCGACGCGCCCAAGGGCAGCAAAGGCATCAGCCTGTTCCTGGTGCCCAAGTTCCACGTCAACGCCGACGGCTCGCTGGGCGGGCGCAACGGCATTCACTGCGGCGGCCTGGAGCACAAAATGGGCATCCACGGCAACGCCACCGCGCAAATGGTGCTGGACGGCGCCGTGGGCACCCTGGTGGGCCAGCCGCACAAGGGCCTGCAGGCCATGTTCGTGATGATGAACGCCGCCCGCCTGGGCGTGGGCAACCAGAGCCTGGGCCTGACCGAGGTGGCCTTCCAGAACGCGCTGGCCTACGCCAAAGACCGGCTGCAAATGCGTTCCCTGACCGGCACCAAGGCCAAGGACAAAGAGGCCGATCCCATCATCGTCCACCCCGACGTGCGCAAGATGCTGCTGACCGCCAAGGCCTACGCCGAAGGCGGCCGCGCCCTGCTGTGCTACAGCGCCGTGCTGCTGGACAAAGAGCTGCACCACCCCGATGAAAAGGTGCGCGCCGACAGCGCCGAACTGCTGGCGCTGCTCACCCCCATCGTCAAGGCCTTCCTGACCGACAACGGCTTCAACGCCGCGGTGATGTGCCAGCAGGTGTACGGCGGCCACGGCTTCATCAAGGAATGGGGCATGGAGCAGTTCGTGCGCGACGCCCGCATCAACATGATTTACGAAGGCACGAACACCGTGCAGTCGCTCGATTTGCTGGGCCGCAAGGTGCTGGGCAACAACGGCGCCAGCCTGAAGAAGTTCGCCAAGCTGATTGGCCGCCTGGTGGAAGAAGAGGGCGTGAACGAGAAGATGGCCGAGTTCATCAACCCGCTGGCCGGGTTGGGCGAGCAGATGACCAAGTTCACCACCGAAATCGGCTTCAAGGGCTTCCAGAACCCGGACGAGGTGGGTGCCGCAGCGGTGGACTACCTGCGCGTGGCCGGTCACCTGGTGTTTGGGTACTTCTTCGCGCGCATGGCGTCGGTGGCGTTGAAGCAGATCGCTGCCGGCAGCACCGACCCCTTCTACACCGCCAAGCTGCAGACCGCGCGCTTCTACTTCGCCAAGCTGTTCCCGGAAACCGCCACGCTGATGCGCACTGCCCGCGCCGGCAGCCGCGTGCTGATGGACACCGACGCCGCCCTGGCCTGAGCCCCGCACGGCTGCCCCGACACAAGGAAACACCATGTCCCGTTTCACCGTGAAACAAGTCGCCGTGCTGGGTGCCGGCGTGATGGGGGCGCAGATCGCGGCGCACCTCGTCAACTGCCAGGTGCCCGTCATCTTGTTCGACCTGCCCGACTCGACATCGGCCGACAAAAACGGCATCGCTACCCGGGCCATTACTAACCTGAAAAAACTCAAGCCCAGCCCCTTGGGCGTGGCCAGCGACGCCGACTTGATCCGGCCCGCCAACTACGAAGAGCACTCGGAACTGCTGCGCGGTTGCGACCTGATCATCGAAGCCATTGCGGAACGCCTGGACTGGAAGCGCGACCTGTACGCCAAGATCGCCCCGTTCGTGGCCGAAGGCGCGATTCTGGCGTCCAACACCTCGGGCCTGTCGATCGGCGCCTTGGGCGAGGCGCTGCCCGAAGCCCTGCGCCCGCGCTTTTGCGGCATCCACTTTTTCAACCCGCCGCGCTACATGCCGCTGGTGGAACTGATCGCCACCCCGGCCACCCAGCCGCCTGTGCTGGACCAGTTGGAAGCCTTCGTGACCACCGGCCTGGGCAAGAACGTGGTGCGCGCCAAGGACACGCCCAACTTCATCGCCAACCGCATCGGCATCGCCGGCATGCTGTCCACCCTGCACGAGGCCGAGCGCCTGGGCCTGAGCTACGACGTGGTGGACGACCTGACCGGCAAGCGCCTGGGCCGCGCCAGCAGCGGCACCTTCCGCACCGCCGACGTGGTGGGCCTGGACACGATGGCCCACGTCATCAAGACCATGCAGACCGCCCTGAACGCGCAGAGCGACCCGTTCTACGGCAGCTTTGCCACGCCCACCGTGTTGCAGACGCTGCTGAAGATGGGGAACCTGGGCCAGAAAACCAAGGCCGGTTTCTTCAAGCGTGTGGGCCGCGAGACCTTCCGTTTTGAGCTGGAGAGCAAGGACTACATCCCCGCCGGGCAAAAAGCCGACGAGGTGTACGGCCGCATGCTGAAAAAGCCCGCCGCCGAGCGCCTGAAGCTGCTGCGCCACGCCGAAGGCCCGCAAGGCCAGTTTCTGTGGGCGATTCTGCGCAACGGCTTCCACTACGCCGCGGTGCACCTGGCCGGTATTGCCGACAACGCGCGCGACCTGGACCAGGCCATGCGCTGGGGCTACGGCATGCAGCAAGGCCCGTTCGAGCTGTGGCAAGAGGCCGGTTGGCTGGCCGTGGCGCAGATGATCCAGGAGGACATCGACGCCGGTAAAACGCTGTGCAGTGCGCCGCTGCCCGACTGGGTATTCCACGGCCCGGTGGCCGAGCGCGGCGGCGTGCACCAGCCCGAAGGTTCGTGGAACCCGTCCAAAGGCAGCTTTGACCCCAAGCGCCAGTTGCCCGTGTACCAGCGCCAAATCTTCCGCGAACCGGTGCTGGGCGAGGCCGCGCCGGTGTTCCAAACCGCTGGCAAAACTGTCCATGAGGACGCCGACATCCGCCTCTGGACGCTCGACAACGAAGTGCTGATCGCCAGCATCAAGAGCAAGATGCATGCGATCGGCCCCGGCGTGACCGAGGGCCTGGGCCGCGCCGTGGACCTGGCCGAAGCCAGCTACCAGGGCCTGGTGGTGTGGTCGGGCGACGAGCCCTTCAGCGTGGGCGCCGACCTGCAGGCCGTGATGCCCGCCTTCATCGCCGCCGGCGTGGCGGCCATTGAGGACGTGGAAGCCGAAATGCAGCGGGTGATGCTGAAGCTGCGCTACGCCCAGGTGCCCACCGTGGCCGCCGTGCGTGGCATGGCGCTGGGCGGTGGCTGCGAACTGGCGGTGCACTGCGCCCGCCGCGTGGCGCACCTGGAAAGCTACATCGGCCTGGTGGAAGTGGGCGTGGGCCTGGTGCCCGGCGCCGGCGGCCTGACCTACATCGCCCGCCGTGCGGCGGAGAACGCCCAAGCCAGCACCGGCACCGACCTGCTGCCCTTCCTGAGCGAAGGCTTCAAGGCCGCCGCCATGGCCACCGTGGGCACCAGCGCGCTGGAAAGCCGCAAGATCGGCTACCTGCTGGACAGCGACCGCGTGGTGCCGCACAAGGACGAGTTGCTCTACGTGGCCATTGCCGAAGCCAAGGCCATGGCCAACGCCGGCTACCGCCCGCCGCTGAAACGCCTGTTCCCGGTGGGGGGACGCTCGGTCAAGGCCACCATCCTGGGCTCGTTGGTGAACATGCGCGACGGCGGCTACATCAGCGAGCACGATTTCCACATCGCCGGCCTGATCGCCCACGTGCTGACCGGCGGTGACGTGGAAGCCGGCACCCTGGTGAGCGAGGAATACCTGATGCAACTGGAGCGCCAGGCCTTCTGCAGCCTGATCGTCCACCCCAAGACGCAAGCGCGCATTCTGGGCATGCTGTCCACCGGCAAACCCCTGCGTAACTGATGCGGAGCACCGACATGAAACACCTTCAAGACGCCTACATCGTCGCGGCCACCCGCACCCCCATCGGCAAGTCGCACAGGGGCTATTTCAAGCACACCCGGCCCGACGACCTGCTGGCCCACGTGCTGCGCGCGGCCGTGGCCCAGGCCCCGGGGCTGGACCCGGCGGCCATCGAAGACGTGATCTGTGGCTGTGCCATCCCCGAAGCCCAGCAGGGCCTGAACGTGGCCCGTGTGGGCGCGGTGCTGGCCGGCCTGCCCCAGAGCGTGGGCGGCATCACCGTCAACCGCTTCTGCGCCTCGGGCCTGAGCGCGGTGCAGATGGCCGCCGACCGCATCCGCGTGGGCGAGGCCGACGTGATGATCGCCGCCGGCGTGGAAAGCATGAGCCTGGTGCCCATGATGGGCAACGCGCCCAGCCTGTCGCCCAGCATTTTTGCCAACACCGCCAACGTGGACGACTACGGCATCGCCTACGGCATGGGCTTGACCGCCGAAAAAGTGGCCCAGCAGTGGCGGGTGAGCCGCGACGCGCAGGACGCCTTCGCCCTGCAGTCGCACCAGCGCGCCCTGGCCGCGCAGGCTGCCGGCGAATTCGCCGACGAAATCACCCCGGTGGACGTCACCCAGCGCGAGCTGGACCTGGCCAGCGGCGAAGTGCGCATCAGCCAGCGCACCGTCAGCCTGGACGAAGGCGCGCGCCCCGACACCTCGCTGGAAGGGCTGGCCAAGCTCAAGCCGGCCTTTGCCATACCGCGCCGGGCCGACGGCACGCCCACCGGCCTGGGCAGCGTGACCGCCGGCAACAGCTCGCAAACGTCGGACGGCGCCGGTGCCCTGATTCTGGCCAGCGAAGCGGCGGTGAAGCGCTTCGGCCTCACGCCGCTGGCGCGTTTCGTCAGCTATGCGTCACGCGGCGTGCCGCCGCACATCATGGGCATCGGGCCGATCGAGGCCATCCCGGCCGCGTTGAAAGCCGGCGGCCTGTCGCAGAACGACCTGGACTGGATCGAGCTGAACGAGGCTTTCGCCGCACAGTCGCTGGCGGTGATGCACCAGCTCGGCCTGGACCCGGCCAAGGTCAACCCCAACGGTGGCGCCATCGCCCTGGGCCACCCGCTGGGCGCCACCGGCGCTATCCGTTCCGCGACAGTGGTGCACGCGCTGCGCCGCCACAATCGGCGTTACGGCATGGTGACCATGTGCGTGGGCATGGGGCAGGGCGCGGCGGGCATTTTCGAACGCGTCTGACCCACCCGCAGGGGCTGCCAAGGCAGCCCCTTTTGCCGCCCCCACACCAGAACAACAGGAGACCCGATTGACCACAGCTCCCTCCAGCGGCGGCGCGCACCCGTTTGACGAGGCCATGGCGCTGCAGCCACAGCCCACGGCCGGCGCGCCCGCGCCGGGCACCCGGTGCTGGCAGGGCCGGGCCCACCCCGGCTACCAGAACATGGTGGGGCCGTTCGGCGGCGTCACCGCAGCGCAGGCGCTCAACGCCGTGCTGCAACACCCGGACCGGCTGGGCGAGCCCGTCACGCTCACCGTCAACTTCGCCGCGGCGGTGGACCCGGCCACCCCGTTCCGGCTGGAAGCCACCCCGGCCCGCACCAACCGCTCCACCCAGCACTGGACGCTGCGCATGCTGCAGCCCGACGCCCACGGCGCCGACCAGGTGGTGCTGACCGGCAGCGCCGTCACCGCCGTGCGCCGCGACACCTGGAGCGCGACGGACGCCGTGATGCCCCAGCTGCCGCCGCCCGACGCTGTCGCCCCCACCCCCTGGGGCGGGCCCATTCCGTGGATACAGCGCTACGACTTCCGCTTGTGCGAAGGCAGCCTGCCCCAGCACTGGGACGGCAGCGAAGCCGACAGCCTGACCCGGCTCTGGCTGCGCGACGAGCCGCCCCGCCCGCTGGACTTCTGCAGCCTGACCGCCTGTGCCGACGCCTTCTTCCCGCGCGTCTGGCGCCGCCGGGCGCTGATGACGCCCATCGGCACCGTGTCCATGACCGTGTACTTCCACGCCAGCCGCGCCGAACTGGCCGCCACCGGCACCGGGCACCTGCTCGGCCAGGCGCGGGCACAATCGTTTTTCAACGGCTATTTCGACCAAAGCGCCGAACTCTGGAACCCCGCCGGCCACCTGCTGGCCACCACCCACCAGATCGTCTATTTCAAGGAGTGAACCCCATGTCCGACATCCTGAGCCACGTCGACGGCGGCGTGATGACGCTGACCTTCAACCGCCTGGCGCGCAAGAATTCCCTGACCGCCGCCATGTACGCCACCCTGGCCGACGCGCTGGAACAGGCCCAGGCCGACGCCAGCGTGCGCGTGGTGGTGCTGCAGGGCGACGAGGCCATCTTCAGCGCCGGCAACGACGTGGGCGACTTCCTCAACGCCCCGCCGGCCGACCAGAACACCCCGGTGTTCCGCTTCCTGCGCAACATCGCCAGCTTCCCCAAACCGCTGGTGGCTGCTGTCTGCGGCCCGGCCGTGGGCATCGGCACCACCCTGCTGTTCCACTGCGACCTGGTGTATGCCGGCGACAACGCCGCCTTCTCCATGCCCTTCGTCAACCTGGGGCTGTGCGCCGAAGGCGCGTCCAGCCTGCTGGCGCCGCAAATGTTCGGCTACCACCGCGCCGCCGAAGCCCTGCTGCTGGGCGACGCCTTCTACGCCGAAGCCGCGCTGGAAGTGGGCCTGGTGAACAAGGTGCTGCCGCCCAGCGAAGCCAACGGCTACGCCCAGGCCGTGGCGCGCAAGCTGGCCGCCAAACCCCTGAGCAGCCTGGTGGAAACCAAACGCCTCATGAAAAAAGGCCAGCAGGCCCTGGTGCTGCAGACCATGGCCGAAGAGGGTGACGTGTTCGGCCGCATGCTGCGCGAACCCGCCGCCAAAGAGGCGTTTTCGGCCTTTCTGCAAAAGCGCCAACCGGATTTTTCGCAGGTATGAGCAAACCCATCGTCCACCCCCCCGCCGCGCCGGTGGTGTTTGAGCCCGAGTTCATCGAGGGCGTGCGCCAGATCTTCGAGGAAAAAATCGTCTTCAACACCGTGCTGGGGCTGAAGATCACCGCCATCGCGCCCGAGCAGGTCACGGCCCGCATCGACATGCGGTCCCAGTTGGTGGGCCACTTTGCCTACAACCGGGTGCACGGCGGCGTCATCAGCGCCGGGCTGGACGCCATGGGCGGCCTGGCGGCCATGGCCGCCATCGGCGCGCGCCACATGGACGAAACGCCGGAACAGCGCCTGCACCGCTTCGGCAAGCTGGGCACCATCGACCTGCGCATCGACTACCTGCGCCCCGGCATTGGCGAGTGGTTCGAGCTGCGCGCCGAGGTGTTGCGGCTGGGCTCGCGCGTGGCGTCCACCCGCATGGGGTTTTATGGGGCCGATGGGAAGTTGTTGTCCACGGGGGCCGGGGCGTATATCGTGTCTTGACCCTTGAGTCAGGTCGTGTCTTATTCAGCGTTGCACGGATTCCGTGAGTGTTTGTCGGTCGTAGTGCAACGCTGCGTAGCGGAAGAAACATTCCAGCGCGATAAAGAACGCATACAAGAAACCCGGCCCTCCCGATAAGAAACTGGCTCTGAAAATGTACAAGCGTACAAACATTGCGAGCCCCGAAGCAATTCCTCTCATCACGCCACCGTATTTGCCTTTGGAGGCGCGCTTGGCTGCACCGAGCATGGAGTATTGCGTCAATTTCCGCAGGCTGTCGTGAACAGTCTCGCGAGAATAGTGCAACAGAGGGGACTGAAAAACACGACGTGGAATGTCTGGGTCTTTAAGTAAAGCGTGTTCGTGAACCACCCCTTCAAAGTGCAGAAGCACCGAGCGAGGGAACAGGCGTGCCAGACTCTTTTTTCCGAATAAATTAAAGATCGGGCGCCCGAAGGCCACTTCTCTCCAGTAAGTTTCCCAGACGGTGGGGGTGGCGGCCGTTAAGGCTGCTTGAATTTCTGCCCGCAAACCAGGGGTGATTACTTCGTCAGCATCCAGGAAGAACACGTAGTCTTCCTTGCAGAACGTTAACAATCGATTGCGTTGCACGGCAAAGCCTTGCCAATCCAGCGATTGATGTACTTCAGTGCCCATTTTCTGGGCAATCTCACGTGTGCTGTCGGTGCTGCCGCTGTCCAACACCACCACTCGATCTGCAAACGAGGCGCTTTCTAAGCACTGACGAATTCGGCGTGCTTCGTTCAGCGTCAGCACCCCAATGCACAGGGTGGGGCGGGGGGCGGGGGCGTCAGCCATGGGGCGGGGTCCAGTCCAGGGCCCCGCGCAGCCGCCCGATCATGCGGGCCGCCAGCCGGGGCGAAATGAGCAAAAGGCGCAGCGGCAGCCCGAGCAGGGTGGTGCCCACCAGGCGGCGCCGCTGGCGCTGGGCCAGGGTCACCGTCTGGTGCTTGGCCGTGAAGATGAGTTTGGATTGCGCGTGGTGGTAGCCGCGCAGGTATTCGCTGCGCCAGGGGCTGTTGCCGCGCACCGAGCCGCGCGAGCGGTGCACCGCCGTCACGCTGGGCACCACCACCAGCGGCCGTTGTGCCTGGAACAGGCGCAGGCACAGGTCGTCGTCTTCGTAGTACAGGAAGAAGCGTTCGTCGAAAAAACCCACGCCTTCAAAGGCCGACAGGCGGCACAGCATGGCGGCGCCGCACACAAAACCCACGCAGGCGGGGCCGTCGGCGGCGGGGCCACGGCTGGCCCAGTGCAGGTGGGGCCAGCGGTAGTTCACGTCGGGCCGGCCCTGGGCGTTGGTCAGCTGCGGGGCCAGCACGGCGGCCTGGGGGTCGGCGTCGGCGGCGGCCACCAGGGCGGCCAAGGCCTCGGGCGCCAGTTCGCAGTCGGGGTTGAGCAGCAGGGCAAACGGGGTGCGCACCTGTGCCAGGGCGCGGTTGTTGGCGGCACCAAACCCCAGGTTCTGGGGCAGGGCCAGCACCTGGGCTTGCGGCAGGTGCTGCGGTGTCAGGGAAGCGCAGCCGTCGTCGCTGCCGTTGTCCACCACCACCACCTGGGGGCAGGCGGCCAGCGCGCGGCCCAGGTCGGGCAGGCAGTGGGCGCTGTTGAACGTGACCACCACCACGGTGACGCGCTCCAGCGCGGCGCGCACCTCGGCGCTGACGGGGTTGACGAGGCTCACGGTGGGCTCAGTGCCCGTGGGCCACCACCTCGCCCGCCTTCAGGCGGTACACGGTGCCGCAGTAGGGGCAGCGGGCCTCGCCGGTCTTGGCCACGTCCAGGTACACCTTGGGGTGGCTGTTCCACAGCTTCATGTCGGCCAGGGGGCTGGGGCAGAACACGCCGCCGTGGGCGTTCAGGTCTTTGGCGGCCAGTTCGATAGCAGAAGGGACTTGGCTCATGGCAATCACACTTTGGTCAGCCAATGGGCGTATTTCGGGTTGCGGCCGTTGACGATGTCAAAGAACGCGGTTTGCACCTGTTCGGTGATCGGCCCGCGGCTGCCCGCACCGATCTCGATGCGGTCCAACTCGCGGATCGGCGTCACCTCGGCGGCGGTGCCGGTGAAGAAGGCTTCGTCGGCAATGTACACCTCGTCGCGGGTGATGCGCTTTTGCACGATGTCCAGGCCCAGGTCTTTGGCGATGTGGAACACCGTGTTGCGGGTGATGCCGTTGAGCGCGCCGGCCGACAGGTCGGGGGTGTAGATCACGCCGTTCTTGATGACGAAAATGTTTTCGCCCGCGCCTTCGCTCACGAAGCCGGCGCTGTCGAGCAGCAGGGCCTCGTCGTAGCCCTCGTCGGTGGCTTCCATGTTGGCCAAAATGCTGTTGGTGTAGTTGCTCACCGCCTTGGCCTGCGTCATGGTGATGTTGACGTGGTGGCGGGTGTAGCTGCTGGTCTTGACGCGGATGCCGCGCTTCATGCCTTCTTCGCCCAGGTAGGCGCCCCAGGCCCAGGCAGCGACCATCAGGTGGATGGTGTTGCCCTTGGGGCTGACGCCCAGCTTCTTGTCACCGATCCAGGTCAGCGGGCGCAGGTAACCGCTTTCCAGCTGGTTTTCACGGATGACGGCTTTTTGCGCTTCGTTCACCTCTTCCTGGGTGAACGGGATCTTCATGCGCAAAATTTTGGCACTGTTGAACAGGCGCTGGGTGTGTTCTTCCAGGCGGAAAATGGCCGGACCGTTGACGGTGTTGTAGGCCCGCACCCCCTCGAAGGCGCCGCAGCCGTAGTGCAGCGTGTGCGTCAGGACGTGGATTTTGGCGTCGCGCCAATCGACCATCTGGCCATCCATCCAGATTTTGCCGTCGCGGTCGGACATGGAGGGGATCACGGACATTGCTTGCCTCGGTAGGTTGCTTATCCACGCATTTTACGGCGTGGCGTGGCTTGAATTTTTTGGATGCGGACCCTAAAGTTTGCTTCAGGAGGTCCGATAGAACGAGGGAAAGCGGAAATCCCGTGCAATCTGGATGCTTCGCCGAGGAGTTCGCCATGTTGACCATTTCTTCTGTCGCCGTCTCACCCGTGCCGCCACAGGCCCCCGTTGCCAAGGCGCAGCCGGTGGTGCCGGTCAAGCCCAGCAACGCGGTCTCGCCCGAGAACGCGGGTGTGTCCGTGGTCGTGTCGCAGGGCGGGGGCGATGGCGGGCGTGCCGCGGCGGTGTACGCCCCGCCGGCCCTGCCGCCGGTGAACCCCACCGGCCAGACCGCCACCGTGGAAGTGCGCAACAACGCCGCCGCGCCCGACAAGGTGGGCCAGGTGCCGGCTGCGGCCCAGGCCACGGCCGGTGCTGTGGCGCAGGCGTCGCGGGCCGCTGCGCCTGCGCCCAGCAACGCCGCCGACGGCGCGGCCCAGGACGCCACGGCCGCGGCCCCCGAAGCGGACGAAGCCAACCCGGCCGCCGCCCCCAACGCCCAGACGCAGGCCCAGGCCCGCCAGGCCGAAGCCGAGCGCGCCGCCCAGGCGCGGGCCGAGCAGCAGCGCTTCAAGGGCGAATTCCCGCGCGAGGTGAAAAGCCCAGCGCAGGAGGCGATGGACACCCAGATCAACGAACTGCTGCCCAACATGTGGAAGGCCAGCCGCGCCGCGGTGGACGTGCTGATTGGCGACGACGCCCGCGCCGCCGCCGCCGCCCGGGCCGAGGTGCTGGCGCCGCAACCGCCTATGCCCAGCGAACGCGCGCTGGAGGCCACCGAAAACTACGTGCGCACCGGCAGCGGCGACTTCCCGGCGCCGGGGGCCAACGTCAACCAGCGCGTCTGAGCGGCTTCAGATGCGGTGGCGCACGCCACCGGCGCTGTTGACCCGTTCCATGATTGCGCGCGCGATCTGCCGCAGCGGCAGCACCTCGTGTGCCGCGCCGTGCTGGATGGCCATTTTGGGCATGCCAAACACCACGCAGCTGGCTTCGTCCTGCACGATGTTGTAGCTGCCGGCGTCGCGCATCTCGCGCATCGCGGCCGCGCCGTCGCCGCCCATGCCGGTCAGCATCACGCCCACCGCGTTGGGGCCCAGCACCCGGGCGCACGACTTGAACAGCACCTCCACCGAGGGCTTGTGGCGGTTGACCGGCGGGCCGTCGTCCACCACCGCCACGTAGTTGGCGCCGCTGCGTTCGATGTGGAATTGGGTGCCGCCCGGCGCGATGTAGGCGTGGCCCGGCAGCAGGCGCTGGCCGTGCTGGGCCTCGGCCACGCGGATTTTGCACAGCGAGTCCAGCCGCGCGGCAAAGCTGCTGGTGAAGCCGGCCGGCATGTGCTGGGTGATGACGATGGCCGGCGCGTCGGCCGGCAGCTCCACCAGGATTTCCTTGATCGCTTCGGTGCCGCCGGTGGAGGCGCCGATGCAGATCATTTTTTCGGTGGACAGCAGCCGGGTGGCCGGGCGCGGCGGCGCGGCGGCGCCACCGTCCGCGCGGGGTGGCGTCGGCGGGGCGGGCGGGGCCACGTGGCGGCTCACCCGCGCCTGGCTGGCGATGCGGATTTTCTCCACAATCTCCTGCCCCAGCTCGCGCAGCCCGGCCGAGACGCCCACGCGCGGTTTGGCCACAAAGTCCACCGCGCCCATTTCCAGCGCGCGCAGCGTGGTGTCGGCGCCCTGCTCGGTCAGGGTGGACACCATGACCACCGGCATCGGGCGCAGCCGCATCAGCCGCGACAGGAATTCCAGCCCGTCCATTTTGGGCATTTCCACGTCCAGGGTGATGACGTCGGGGTTGAGTTCGCGGATCATCTCGCGCGCCTGCAGCGGGTCGTTGGCCGCGCCGATGCACGCCATGTCCGGCTGCTGGTTGATGATTTCGGTGAGCAGGCTGCGCACGAGCGCCGAGTCGTCCACCACCACCACTGTGATTTTCTGCATGCCGCGCCTGAATGGGGTCAGAACAGGTCGACCGAGCCGCCGGCGGTGGACTGCACCACGCGGGTGGCCACGCCCTGGCGTTCCTGGGATTCGAGCGTTTCGGGGTGGGCGTGGGCCAGGCGTTTGACCATGGCCTTGCCGGTGACCGGGAAAAACACCACCTTGCGCGGGTAGATGTCCATCACGTCTTTGGAAACCACCGGAATGCGTTCGGTGGCCAGGTAGTCGAGCACGAATTTGGTGTTGCGTTCGCCCACGTTCATGCTGGTGAAACCGGCAATGACCGCGCCGCCACCGAACACCTTGGCCTGCATGTACTCGCGCGAGGAACCCATTTTCACCAGTTCGTTGATCAGCAGTTCCATGGCGTAGGAACCGTAGCGGCCCGAGGTGTCGGCGCCGCCTTCGGGCAGCATGAAGTGGTTCATGCCGCCGATGCGCAGGCGCGAGTCCCAGATGCAGGCGGCGATGCACGAGCCCAGCACGGTCATGATGACCACGTCCTCGTTGGACACGAAATATTCGCCCGGCAACACCTTGGCCGCGTTGTACTTGAAGTGCTGGTCGTGGAAAAAGAACGACGCCTCCCCCGGCTTGCGCGGCCGGGACTTGAGGGTTTGCAGGTGCGCGGTGCTGCGGTGCATACGGTTCAGACTTTTTCGTAAACGGTTTTACCACGCAGCGCGAACAAGGAGCGTGCATCGCTGAAGTTTTCGGCGTGCCCCACGAACAGCGTGCCCTTGGGCTTCATCAGCCGGTGGATGCGCGCCAGCACCTGCCGCTGCGTGGTGTTGTCGAAATAGATCATGACGTTGCGGCAGAACACCACGTCAAACTCCTCGCGCAGCGCCCAGCTGTCCTCGATCAGGTTGAGGTTGAAGAACTGGATGTGCTTTTGCAGCTCGGGCCGCACCCGGGCCAGGCCGCTGTTGTGGCCGGTGCCTTTGAGGAAGTATTTGCGCAGTTGGTCCGGGCTGACGTTTTTCAGGCCGTCCAGCTTGTACACCCCGCGCGAGGCGGTCTGCAGCACCTTGGTGTCGATGTCGCTGGCCCAGATGCGGAAGCGGCCGTTGAGGCCCAACGCGTCGGCCAGGGTGATGGCGATGGAGTACGGCTCCTCCCCGGTGGAGGCGGCGCTGCACCAGACCTTCCATTCGTGGCCGGCGCCGCCTTCCTTGAGCAGCCGCGCCAGCTCCACGAAGTGGTGATTTTCGCGGAAGAAGGAGGTGAGGTTGGTGGTCAGCGCGTTGACGAATTCCTGCCACTCGTCGGCGCTGCCGTGCTGTTCCAGCCAGTCCAGGTAGTTGCGGAAGCTGCCGTGCCCGGTGTCGCGCAGCCGCCGCGCGATGCGGCTGTACACCATGGCCTGCTTGCCATCGTGCAGGCTGATGCCGGCGTGCCGGTAGATCAGCTGCTGGATGCGGGTGAAGTCGGCCGGGGTCCAGGCGAACTCCCGGCTCTGCAGCGCGCTGTCGTCGTCAACGGCCATGGGCGGGGTCCGTCATTGGCGGGCGCGGCGCACCAGCGAGGAGGTGTCCAGGATCAGCGACACGCTGCCGTCGCCCAGAATGGTGGCGCCGGACACGTACTGCACCTTGCGGTAGTTGGACTCCAGGTTTTTGATCACCACCTGCTGCTGGCCCAGCAGCTCGTCCACCATCAGCGCCACCCGCGAGCCGTCGGACTCGATCACCACCATGATGGTGTTGCCCGGCGTGGCCTCGGCCGGGCGCGGCACCGCGAACAGACGGTCCACCTCGATCACGGGCATGTACTCGTCGCGCACCTTCACCAGCTGCGCGTTCTGCGCCACGGTGTTGATGTCCTTGGCCTGGACCTGGAACGACTCCACCACCGACGACAGCGGCAGGATGTACACCTCGTCGGCCACCCGCACCGTCATGCCGTCCATGATGGCCAGCGTCAGCGGCAGGCGCACCTTCACGCTCATGCCAAAGCCTTCGGACGAGTCCAGCTCCACCGAACCGCCCAGCGCGGCGATGTTTTTCTTGACCACGTCCATGCCCACGCCGCGGCCGGACACGTCGGTCACCACCTCGGCGGTGGAGAAGCCCGGTGCGAAGATGAGCTGCCAGGCCTCCTGGTCGGGCATGTCGTCCGACACCGGGATGCCCTTGGCCCGCGCCTTGTCGATCAGCTTCTGGCGCGACAGGCCCTTGCCGTCGTCGCGCACCTCGATCAGGATGGAGCCGCCCTGGTGCGCCGCAGACAGGGTGATGGTGCCGATTTCGGGCTTGCCTTTGGCCAGCCGTTCGTCGGGCTGTTCGATGCCGTGGTCGCAGCTGTTGCGGATCAGGTGGGTCAGCGGGTCGGTGATTTTTTCGATCAGGCCCTTGTCCAGCTCGGTCGCTTCGCCGTGCGTGAGCAGTTCCACCTTCTTGCCCAGCTTGGACGCCAGGTCGCGCAACATGCGCGGGAAACGGCTGAACACCACCGACATCGGGATCATGCGGATCGACATGACCGATTCCTGCAGGTCACGGGTGTTGCGCTCCAGGTCGGCCAGGCCCGACAGCAGCTGCTGGTTCAGCGTCGCGTCCAGGCTGCGGCTGTTTTGCGCCAGCATGGCCTGGGTGATGACCAGTTCGCCCACCTGGTTGATGAGCTGGTCGATCTTGCTGACCGACACCCGCAGCGAGGTGGTTTCCAGTTGCGCGGTGGCCGCGGCGCGGGTGGCCTTGGCGCCTTCGCGCGCCTTGGACTCGGCCGGGGCGGCGGCGCTGCCCGCCGCCAGGCCGCTTTCGGCCTGGACGATGTCGGCATGGGCGCGGGGGGTCAGCGGGTTGCCGGGCGCGCCGGGGAACAGGCCGTAGCCTTGCACCAGGTCGTCGGCCGGCACCGGGGCGCCCGAGGCCCCGGGCACGGTGGACGCCACCGGGCTGCCCGGGGCGCCGGCGAACAGGCCGTAGCCCTGTTCGATGATGTCCTGGCTGTGGTCAAAGCCCGACCCTTCGGCGGCGGCCGCGGCCGGTGCCGGCGGCGCCACGGGGGCGGGCGCCGGGGCCGCGCCGGCCGGCAGCAGGGCGATTTTTTCTTTGGCCACGTGGAAGGCGAACAGGTCCAGCAGGTCGGCGTCGCTGCTGGTGGTGTCGATCAGGTAGACCTTGCGGCCGCCGTCGTCGCGTTCGCCGGTGATGGTGCCCAGGCCTTCGATGTCGCGGAACAGCTCCTTGATGGCCTCGGCCTGTTCGGGGTGGTCCAGCGGGCCGATGACCGCCTGCAACTGGCGCGCGGCGCCGGGCGCGCTGGCCGCCGGCATGCCGCCGGGGGCCGGGGCGGGCGGGGGCGGAGGGACCGGCGCAGGGGGGGGCGGGGGCACCGCCGCGCCGCCCGAGGCCAGCACCCGGATGCGCTGCACCAGACCGGCGGTTTCGGGCGGCTCACCGCCCAGGCCCTGGTGGCGCGCCAGCAGGCCCTTGAGCGCGTCGGAGGCTTCCAGCAGCACGTCCACCATGGGCATGGTGGGGGCCAGTTCGTGGCGGCGCAGCTTGTCCAGCAGCGACTCCATTTGGTGGGTGAGTTCGGCCACGTCTTCGAAGCCGAAGGTGGCGGCGCCGCCCTTGATCGAGTGGGCGCAGCGGAAGATGGCGTTGAGTTCTTCGTCGTCGACCGTCTCCAGGTCTAGGTTGAGCAGCTGTTGCTCCATCTGCTCCAGGTTCTCGCCCGCCTCTTCAAAGAAGATTTGGTAGAACTGGGTCAGGTCAAAGCCGTCGTTCTTGTCGTCTGCCATGGGCGTGGTTCTCGGTGGAGGCCGGTGGGGGGAGCGGGGGCGTCAGGCCGGCTTCAACGGATGACCTTGTTGATGACCTCGATCAGGCGGTTGGGGTCGAAGGGCTTGACCAGCCAGCCGGTGGCGCCGGCGGCGCGGCCGGCCTGTTTCATCTGGTCGCTGGACTCGGTGGTCAGGATCAGGATGGGCGTGTTCTTGAACGCCGGGTGCTCGCGCAGCTTGCGCGTCAGGCCGATGCCGTCCAGGCGCGGCATGTTCTGGTCGGTCAGCACCAGGTCGAAGGTCTGTTTCTGGGCCTTTTCGAACGCGTCGACGCCGTCGACCGCCTCGACCACGTTGAACCCGGCGCCCACCAGGGTGAAAGACACCATCTTGCGCATGGAGGCGGAATCGTCAACGGCGAGAATCGAATGCATGGGGTTACCTTGTGAACGGGGCGGTGATGGCGGGAGAGATCAGAACAGTTCGATGGAACCGGCGTCCATCTCGCTCTGGGTCACGGGGTTGGGGTTTTGCGGCAGGTGGGTCACCACCACGCCGATTTCGTCTTCTTCGGGCTCCATGGCCTGTTCGGCCAGGGTGTAGGCGCAGCCCTTGAGCACCTTGCCGGTGTGCACCAGCAACTGGCTGGCCATGTCGTGGAACTGCAGTTCGGTGACGGCCAGGTGCAGCGCGGCACGGATGGACTGGGTGTCCGGGCTGTCGGGCAGGCCCTCGGCCACCTGCATGGCCTGGTTGAAGCGGTCCAGCAGGTTGCCGGTGGCGTGGTCGAGCAGGCCCTCCAGGCGCTTGAGGTCGTTCATGGCCACGAGCAGCGAGTCCTGCAGGTCGGCCACGGCGGCCACGTTCATGGCAACCGCCGGCTCGTCGGAGCGGTCGGGCAGGGGGGCCACCGTGGTGACTTCTTCGCGCGGCCAGCGGCGTTTCTGGCGTGGGTCGGCGGGTTCTTCTTGCATGGGGCGGTGCACAGGGTCCCGAAAAGGTGTCGTTCCCTGCAAATATAAGCGCGAGTGACAGTCTAGACTAGGGCGCGGGTCTGACATGGCTCAAAATAGTGCGCATCCACCGTCCATCTTTCGCAAAAATGCGGGCTCCCAGCACGCACAGGCCCCTTTGACCGATTTGCACCTCCTCCATCTGGAAGACAACCCCGCCGACCACGAGCTGGTGGCGCGGGCGCTGGCGCGCGCCGAGGTGCCGTGTGCGCTGACCCTGGTGGACACGCTGGAGGCCTTCCAGGCGGCGGTGCGCCAGGGGCCGGTGGACGCGGTGCTGGCCGACTACCACCTGGCCGGGTTTTCCGGCCTGGACGCCTGGGACTGGCTGCGCGCCGAGGGCATCGAGCTGCCGTTCGTGATCGTCTCGGGCGCCATCGGCGAGGCCACCGTGGCCGACGCCATGGTGCGCGGCGTGAGCGATTACGTGGACAAACACCGGCTGGCGCGCCTGCCCGGCGCCCTGCAGCGGGCGCTGGACCTGGCCGCCGCGCGCCGCGCCCAGGCCGATGCCGCGCGCGCCCTGACGGAGTCGCGCCAACGCCTGGTGGAGCTGACCGAGCACCTGCAGGCCAGCATCGACCGCGAACGCGCCGACATCGCGCGCGAAATCCACGACGACATCGGCGGCTCGCTCGCGGCGGTCAAGCTCGACCTGGCCTGGCTGGCGCGGCGCAGCACCGACGCCGAGGCGCAGACCCACGTGCAGGCGGCGCTGGCCATGGCCGAACACGCCCTGGGCGCGAGCCAGCGCATCATGCGCAACCTGCGCCCGGCGGTGCTGGACCAGGGCCTGATGCCAGCCCTGCAGTGGCTGACCCGCACCTTTGCCGAACGCACCGGGCTGGCCGTGGGGCTGCACGGCCGCCTGCGCGCGCCGCTGGACCCGAAGGTGGACATGGTGGCCTACCGCACGGTGCAGGAGGCGCTGACCAACGTGCTCAAGCACGCCCAGGCCCGCGCGGTGCGGGTGGAGGTGAGCGACCTGGAGGACTTTCTGACCCTGGAAATCTCGGACGACGGCCGCGGTGCCGGGCCGGCCGAGCTGGCCAAGCTGCAGTCCTTCGGCTTGCTGGGCCTGAAGGAGCGCGCCCAGACCGTGGGCGGCTGGCTGGACGTGGCGACCGCGCCCGGCCAGGGCATGACGCTGATACTTTCGGTGCCGCTGGGCGGCGCCACGACCCCCGAACCGGAGACTGCCGAATGATCAAGGTGGTGCTGTGCGACGACCACGCCGTGGTGCGCCGCGGTGTGCGCGACACGCTGATGGAGGCCACCGACGTGCAGGTGGTGGGCGAGGCCGACGGCTACGCCAGCCTGCGCGACGCCCTGCGCCAGCACAAGCCCGACGTGCTGCTGCTGGACGTGGACCTGCCCGGGCGCAGCGGGCTGGAAATTCTGGCGGTGCTGCAGGAGGAGCAGAACCCGGTGCGGGTGGTGATGGTGTCGATGTACCCGGAGGACCAGTACGCGATCCGCTGCCTCAAGGCCGGCGCCATGGGCTACCTGAACAAGGGCGGCGACCCCGCCGCGCTGCTGGCGGCGGTGCGCACCGTGGCGCAGGGGCGCAAGTACATCACGGCCGAGATCGCCGAACTGCTGGCCAACCACCTGAACGCGCCCGAGGGCGCCGAGCTGCACGACAGCCTGTCGGAGCGGGAGTTGCAGACGCTGAAAAAAATCGCCTCGGGCAAGAAGCTGTCGCAGATCGCCGAGGAGCTGATGATCAGCCCCAAAACGGTGAGCGTGTACCGCGCCCGGGTGCTGGAAAAGCTGGGCCTGAGCAACAACGCCGAGCTGACGGTCTACGCCATCCGCAACCAGCTGGTGTGAGGCCGTGCCGGTGTTGGGCCGGCGTCTTTAGCCGGCACCGAACAGGTCGGCGATCACCCGCATGAGCTGCGTCACCGGGCGGTCCATCATCGGCAGGGTGAAGGCGATGCCCAGCAGCCCGACCGACAGGGTCAGCGGAAAGCCGATGGCGAAGACGTTCATCTGCGGCGCGATGCGGGAGACGATGCCCATGACCACGTTGACGAACAGCAGCATGCCGATCATGGGCAGGGCGATCCACAGACCGTAATAGAACACCAGCCCGCCCAGTTCGTGCAGGCGCAGGGTGCGCACCGCGCCGAAGGCGTCCTCGCCGACCGGAAAGGTCTGGAAGCTGGCGGCCACGGCCTGGATCAGCATCAGGTGGCCGTTGAGCACGATGAACAGCAGCATGGCGGTGTTGCCAAAGAAGCGGCCCACGGTGCTGGTCTGGGCGTTGGTGCTGGGGTCGAAAAAGCCGGCGAAGTTCAGGCCCATTTGCAGGCCGACGATTTCGCCCGCCATTTCCACCGCGGAAAACACGATGCGCACCGCCAGCCCGATGGCCAGGCCGATGGACAGCTGCTGCACCACCGCGCCGAAGGCGGCCGCGCTGTTGAGCGAGAGCAGGGGCGGCTCCGGCAGCGCCGGCTGCAGGCACACCGCGATGACGAAGGCCAGGCCAATTTTGGTGCGCACCGGCACCGACCGCGCCGAGAAGATGGGCGCGCTGGCGAACACCCCCAGCACCCGCAGAAAGGGCCAGAAGATCGGCGCGACCCAGGCCATGAGCTGGGCTTCGCTGAAGGTGACCATGCGGGCGGGGCGTGGGCCGGGGCGGTCAGACCGCGAAGTCGGGGATGGCCATGAGCGTGCGGCGGATGAAGTCCACCAGGGTGCTCAGCATCCACGGCCCGGCCAGGGCGAACACCGCCACCGCCGCCACCAGCTTGGGCACGAAGGACAGGGTGGCTTCGTTGATCTGCGTCAGCGCCTGGAACAGGCTGATGACCAGGCCCACCACCAGCACCGTGCCCAGCACCGGTGCGGCGACCATGAGCAGCAGGAACAGGGCGTTTTGCCCGATGGTGAGGACGGCTTGGGCTTCCATGGCGGGGCGGCTCCGGGGCTAGGTGGCGAAGCTGGCGGCCAGCGAACCGATGAGCAGGTTCCAGCCGTCGGCCAGCACGAACAGCATCAGCTTGAAGGGCAGGGCCACCAGCACCGGCGACAGCATCATCATGCCCAGCGACATGAGCACGCTGGCCACGATCATGTCGATGACCAGGAAGGGGATGAAGACCATGAAGCCGATCTGGAACGCGGTTTTGAGTTCGCTGATGACGAAGGCCGGCACCAGCACGCGCAGCGGCGCGGTCTCCACCGTCACTTCGGGGCCGAGCTGGCCCAGGCGGGCGAACAGCTCGAAGTCGGACTGGCGGGTCTGCTTGGTCATGAACTCGCGCAGCGGGATTTCGCCCTGCGCCAACGCCTGCTCGAAGCTCAGGGTGTTCTGGGTGTAGGGTTGGTAGGCGTTGTCGTACACGCGGTCCAGCGTGGGGCCCATGACGAACAGGCTGAGGAACAGCGACAGCCCGACGATGACCTGGTTGGGCGGCGAGGACTGGGTGCCCAGCGCCTGGCGCATGAGCGAGAGCACGATGACGATGCGGGTGAAGGACGTCATCATCAGCAGCACCGCGGGCAGGAAGGACAGCGCGGTGAAGAACAGCAGCGTCTGGATGGGCACCGAGTAGCTGGTGCCGCCCGGCCCCTGGCCGATGACCAGCGGCAGCTGCCCTCCGGGCGCGGCCTGGGCCAGCGCCGCACCGGCCAGCGCGAGCAGGGCCGCGCCAAGCAGGCCCTGGCGCCAGCGCGTCCGTGCGTGGCCGGGCGTCATGCCGAGGGCTCCTGCCGCGGCTCGCTGCCCCGCAGCGCCTGGGCCACGGCGGCGTAGCTGGGGGTGGCGGGCGTGGGCGCCGCACCGGCGGCCGGGCGGGCCAGGGCTTGCGTGTGCAGGGTGCGCACGTGCTGGGGCGTCACGCCCAGGGTCAGCTGCACCGGGCCGTGGGGGCTGTTGACCTCCACCACCACCACACGCTGCTGCGGGCCCAGCGCCAGTTGCGACACCAGCCGCAGTTCGGCGCCCTGGCCGCTGCCGGTGGGGGCGGTGCGCTGCTTCAGCCAGTGGAGGGCCCAGGCCAGCAGGCCCATGATGAGCAACAGGCCCAGGGCGGGCGCGTAGGCAGCAAAGCTCATGGGGGTCAGTGCCGGCTGAGGCGGCGCAGGCGTTCGGACGGGGTGACGATGTCGGTCAGGCGGATGCCGAATTTCTCGTTCACCACCACCACCTCGCCCTGGGCGATCAGGTAGCCGTTGACCAGCACGTCCATGGGCTCGCCGGCCAGCGCGTCCAGTTCCACGATGGAGCCCTGCGCCAGTTGCAGGATGTACTTGATCGGCACCTTGGTGCGGCCCAGTTCCACCGACAACTGCACCGGAATGTCCAGCACCATGCTGATGTCGTTGTTGCCCACCGGCTGGCTGGGCACCTCGCCGTCGAAGTGCGGCGCCCCCGAGGCGAAGTCGTCGTTCACGCCCCCGGTCTGTTCCTGCAGGGCCTGGGCCCAGTCGTCGGCCATGGCCTGCTCTTCCGGGCTCGGGGCGTTGGTGTCTTGTTCATTTGTCATACTGATCTCCGTGCCAGGTCTTGTCGGTGCTGCGGATGGTGCGCTGGACCTTCAGCGCGTACTTGCCGTTGTGGGTGCCGTATTCGCATTCCAGTATGGGCACACCGTCCACCTTGGCTTCGATGATGCGCTCGCGCTCCAGCTCGATGAAGTCGCCCACCTTCATGGCCAGCAGCTGTTCGATGGTGGCGCCGGTGGTGGCCAGCTCGGCCACCAGCTCCACCTCGGCCGCCTGGATCTCCTGGCTCAGCAGCTTGACCCAGCGGCGGTCCACCTCCATCGAATCGCCCTGCGAGGTAGAGTAGAGCAGGTCGCGGATCGGCTCCAGCGTGGAGTAGGGGATGCAGATGTGCAGCGAGCCGGTGAGGTCGCCAATCTCCAGTGAGAAGCTGGTGCTGACCACGATTTCGCTGGGCGTGGCGATGTTGGCGAACTGCGGCTGCATTTCGGAACGCTGGTAGGCCAGCTCCAGCGGGTACACGCCTTTCCAGGCCTTTTTGTACTCCTCCGAAATCACCTCGACCATGCGGTTGATGACGCGCTGTTCGGTGGGGGAAAAGTCGCGCCCCTCGATGCGGGTGTGGAACTTGCCGTTGCCGCCGAACAGGCTGTCGATCACGCCGAACAGCAGCGTGGGTTCGCACACGATCAGGCCGCTGCCGCGCAGCGGGCGCACCGCCATGATGTTGAAGTTGGTGGGCACCACCAGCTCGCGCAGGAACATGCTGTACTTCTGCACCTGCACCGTGCCGACCGAGATTTCCGGGCTGCGGCGGATGAAATTGAACAGCCCCACCCGCAGGTTGCGCGCAAAGCGTTCGTTGATGACCTCCATCGTCGGCATGCGCCCGCGCACGATCCGCTCCTGGCTGGAGAGGTCGTAGCTGCGCACCCCGTCGGTCGGGAAGTCTTCCTTGGCGAGCTTCTGGCTCTCGCCGGTCACGCCCTCGAGCAGGGCATCGATCTCGTCTTGGGAGAGAAAGGCGTCGCTCATGGTGGGGTCTCGGGTGGCCGGGGGCGCTTACTGGACGATGAGGCTGGAGAACAGCACCGCCTGCACCGGGCTGTAGCCCCGGTTCAGCGGCATGCCGGCTTCCTCGCGCACCAGGGTCAGGATGTCGTTCATCAGCGCCTCCTTGCCCTCGGGGCGCAGCAACTCGTCGGCGGTGCGGCGCGAGATCTGCATCAGGATGCCGTTGCGGATGGTGGGCAGGAAGGCCTTGATCGCCTCGGCGGTGGCCGCGTCGTCGAGCTGCAGCGTGATGCCGACCTGGGCGTAACGGGTGCCGCCTTGGTCGGCCAGGTTGATGACGAGGGCGTCCAGCGGCATGTACTGCGGCGGGGCCTTGGGCTTGCCTTTCTTGACCGGCTGGTGGGTTTCGGCGGCGCCGTCCTCCTCGTCCTCCGGGGCGGGTTTGAGCAGCAGAAACGCCGCGGCCGCCCCGGCGACGGCGAGCAACAGCACCACCACCAGGACGATGACGAGCATTTTCTTGCTCTTGGGTTTTGCCGCGCCATCGGCGCTGGCGGCGGGTTTAGCGGCCATGGGTCTGCCTTCGCATCGGGTCTGACGAAATGCCCGCGCCGGCACGGCGTGGGCACCCGGTCTATTTTGTCATGCCCGATTATGGTCGCCGCGCCCGACCCTGAAACCCGGAAAAGGGGCGGTATGCCCGGTTGTTCAGGCGTACACGCTCAGGCCGCGGTGGCCGTTCGGGTGGTGGGGGTCGGCCGGGCTTGTTGCCGGCCCAGCCGCTTCGGCGGTGGCGCGCAGGGCCATCCAGGGCCCGGGGCGGCCATCGCCGCCGGGCTGGCCCGGCTGGCCCGAGGTCTGGGCCCCGACGGACAGGCCGTCCAGCGTCAGCCCGGCACGGGCCAGCAGTTCGGCCAGCACCCGCGGGGCCTGGGCCTGCAGGGCCTCGCGCACCTGGGCGTCGTCGGTGCGGAAGCTCAGCAGAGTCTTGTCGCCGTCCAGGGCCACGTCCACCTCCAGCGCCTCGGCCCGCCCCAGATCCAGCCGCAGGCTGGCGCGCTTGGTATGGGCCGCGGCCCACAGGCTGACCTGCGCGCCCAGGGTTTCGTAGGCGTCGCCCATGGCTTCGCCCAGGCTGGCGGCAAAACCGGGGCCTTCGGCACCGGCGTCGGCCATGGGGCCGGCCGAGCCCGGTTCGGCCGCGAGCAGACCGCTGGTGGGTGCCTGGCCGGCTTGGCCCTGGCCGCCGGCATTGGTACCGGCGCTGGTGCCGGCGCGGTCGGCGCTGGCCAGGGCGGCCACGCCGGCACCCCAGCCGGCGGGGGGCAGCGGGGCGTCGGCCAAGGCGCCGCCGGGCTGGCCGGGGGCGCCCATGTGCCAGGCGCGGCTAAGGCTGTCCAGCAGGCCGGCGTGGCCGGGGGCGGTGAGGCCTTGGCCCTGCGCGGCGGTGGCTTCCGGCAGCTGGCGCGACCAGTGCGGGCCTGGGGCGCCGCCCGGCCCCTGGGCCGCTTCGCCCGCGGCCTGGGCCACGGCGGTGCGGCTGCGGGCACCGGCAGAGCTTGGGGTGGCGGCTGGTGCGGAGGAGGGAGCGGCCGCCTCACCGGCCAGCGTTTGCGCCGAACTTGCCTCACCGTCGGGGTCGGACAGGACCGCGTCCCCGGTGGGTGCGGTGGCGACCGCGTCTGCGGTCTGGCCGGTGGCGTTGACGGGGGCAGCGTCGCCGCGCGCGCTGGGCGTGATCAGCGCCAGAAAGGGGGCCAGGGGGTTGTCCGTGGGAGCCTCTTCGCCGGCGGCCTGTGCAGTGTCCAGGGGGGGCTGGGTCGTGGCCGGGTCCGTCAGCTCGTCGGCCAGAGCCTCGGTCTCGGGGCCGGGCGCGGTACCGTCCAGGCCCGCCTGCAGCAGTTGCGCGAAGGCATCGGCCGCTGGCCCGCCAGGGGCACGGCCCCGAGCGGCGTGGGCCTGGGCAGGGGGTGTGGCGGGCGTGGGGGCGGTGGCGTGTGCGGTTTTCATGGGGTGGACTTCCAGGGGTGGGCGGCGCTGTGCTGGCGGTGCTGGTTGGCCGCCATCTCGTCGTTGCTTTTTTGGTCCTGCCGTTGCAACCGGTGCTGTTGTGCCTGGTGGCGGCGTTCCAGGTATTTGGTCAGGCTGGCCAGTTCGCGTTCGGCCTGCAGCAGCTGTTCGCGGCAGTGGTCGATGTGGAGTTGCAGCCGCTGCAGCACGCCGTGCTGGAAGGCCACGGCGTGGTCCAGCTTGCCCATGAAGGTCTGCTGGGTGCGCAGCAGGGTCGGGCTGATGCCCTGGCCGGCGCGCTGTTGCCAGCGCTGCAGCGATTCGCGGGTGTAGTCCTGCAGCTGCACCAGTTGCCCCTGCGCCTGCTGGTGCTCGCGCTGGGCCCGGCCGAGAGCCTGCAAGGCCTCGTCACGGCGGCGGGTGGCCACTTCCACCACGGTGTCCAGGGCGTGGGCGGTGCTCATGCGGGTCGGCCGGTGGCGCCGCGCGCGCCAGTGGCCGGGCGGGCGGTTGGGTTGTCGGGGCCGGGCAGGCCCAGGGCCTGCGCCAGCTGGGTCACGCTGGCGGCAAAGGCGGCTTGTTCGCGCATGTCCTGCATCAGGAAGCGCTGCATGCCGGGGAACAGGGCGATGGCCTGGTCGGTTTCCGGGTCGCTGCCGGCCACGTAGGCGCCGAGCTGGATCAGGTCGCGGCTCTTCTGGTAGCGCGAGTAGAGCTGGCGGTATCGGCGCGCGTGTTCCTGGTGCTGCGGGGTGACGACGTTGTGCATCACCCGCGAGGCCGAGGCCTCGATGTCGATGGCGGGGTAAATGCCCGACTCGGCCATGGCGCGCGACAGCACGATGTGCCCGTCCAGGATGGCGCGGGCGGCGTCGGCGATGGGGTCCTGCTGGTCGTCGCCTTCGGACAGCACGGTGTAGAAGGCGGTGATGGAGCCCTTGCCCTCGGGCCCGTTGCCGCTGCGCTCCACCAGCTGTGGCAGCTTGGCAAAGCAGCTGGGCGGGTAGCCTTTGGTGGCCGGCGGCTCGCCAATGGCCAGGGCAATTTCGCGCTGCGCCATGGCGTAGCGGCTCAGCGAATCCATCAGCAGCAGCACGTCCAGCCCGTCGTCGCGGAAGCGCTCGGCGATGGCGGTGGCGTAGTTGGCGCCCTGCATGCGCACCAGCGGCGGCGAGTCGGCCGGGGCCGCCACCACCACCGAGCGGCGCAGGCCGTCCTCGCCCAGGATGTCTTCGATGAATTCTTTGACCTCGCGGCCGCGCTCGCCGATCAGCCCAACCACGATCACGTCGGCCTGGGTGAAGCGCGCCATCATGCCCAGCAGCACGCTCTTGCCCACGCCGGAGCCGGCAAACAGGCCCAGGCGCTGGCCGCGGCCCACGGTGAGCAGCGCGTTGATGGCACGCACGCCTGTGTCCAGCGGCTGGCGCACCGGCGCCCGGTCCATGGAGTTGATGGGCGTGCGCTCCATCGGCTCGACCTCGATGTCCTGCAGCGGGCCGCGGTGGTCCAGCGGGTGGCCGTGGGCGTCCACCACCCGGCCGAGCAGGCCCCTGCCCAGCGGCAGGCGCAGCACGCCGCGGTCGTTCGGGGCCAGCGGTTTGAGCGGCTGGCCCAGCCGGGGTTGTGGCCGGTAGGGGGGCAGGGGCCGCACCCGGGCGCCGCTGCTCAGGCCCTGCACCTCGCCGGCGGGCATCAGGAAGGCGCGCTCGCCGCTGAAGCCCACCACCTCGGCCAGCACCGCGGTGTCCGGGTCGTGCGGCATGTCGATCACGCACTGCGACCCCACCGGCACCTTCACGCCCTGCGCCTCCAGCACCAGCCCGGCCAGGCGGATCAGCCGGCCGCTGCTCTCCAGCGGGGTGTGCTGGCCGGCGGCCTGGCGCGCCACGGCCAGGAACTGCTGCCAGCGGGGCGGGGCGGTGGGCTCAGACATCGGCCAGTTCCCCCGGCTTCCAGGGCGCTTGCAGCCCCAGGTTGGCCACGGCGCGGGCCCAGCGTTTTTCCACGGTGGCGTCCACCGCGCCTTGGGGGCTTTCCACCACGCAGCCGCCGGGCGTGAGGCTGTCGTCGGCTTGCAGCTGCACCGCCAGGCCGGCCCAGGGCGTGCTGGGCTCGGCCTGCAGCAGGGCCAGGTCGTCCGGGTGCAGGCGCAGTGTGGCGGGCTTGCCGTCTTCCACCAGCAGGGCCAGGGCTTCCTGCACCGCGGCCTTCAGCGGCTCCAGCGGGGTGGCCAGTTCGCGGCGCACCACCTGGCGGGCCAGGTCGCAGGCCAGTTCCAGCACCTGGGCGGTCAGGCCCTGTTCCAGGGTGGCCAGGTCGGCCTGGGCCTGCTGCAACACCTGGGCCAAGCGGGCGGCCTGGTCCCGGCCCAGCTGGCGCAGCGGGGCTTCCAGGGCCTGACGGGTTTCTTCGGCGCCGGCCTGGCGGCCGTGCTCAAAACCCTCGGCCCGGGCCTGCTGTCTGACCTCCTCGATCCATTCGGGCGACACCGTGGGCGCCTCCGGCTCGGCCGCCGGCAGCGGGGCGGCGGCGGGCGGGGCCTCGCCCACCGGCGCGAATTCCCAGGCCGACACCTTCTCCACCTCTTCCCGCGGGATGAAGCGGTGGTAGGGGCTGGTGTGGCGGTTAGACGAAGGCATCGTCCCCGCCTCCGCCCAGCACGATCTGGCCTTCGTCCGACAGGCGGCGCACCACCTTCAGGATGTCCTTTTGCTGGGTTTCCACTTCCGACAGACGCACCGGCCCGCGGCTGTCCAGGTCCTCGCGCAGCGCCTCGGCGGCGCGGCTGGACATGTTGCCCAGCACCTTTTCCTTCAGCTCCGTGCTGGCGCCCTTGAGGGCGATCACCAGCGCGTCCGAGGCCACCTCCTTGAGCACCATCTGCATGGACTTGTTGTCCAGCTTGAGCAGGTCCTCGAAGGTGAACATCTTGTCCATGATCTTCTGGGCCAGATCCACGTCGTTCTCGCGGATCGAGTCCACCACGCTGGCCTCCAGGCTGGTGCCCAGCAGGTTGATGATCTCGGCCGCCGTCTTGACCCCGCCCAGCGAGCTTTTGCGGATCTTGTCGCCGCCGGCCAGCACGTGGTAGAGCGCCTCGTTCAGATCCTTGAGCGCGTTGGGCTGGATGCCTTCAAGCGTGGCGATGCGCAGCATCACCTCGTTGCGGGTGCGTTCGGTGAACTGCTTGAGGATGTTGGCCGCGTGGTCCTGGTCCAGGTGCACCAGCGTGGCCGCCAGGATCTGCGGGTGCTCGTTGCGCAGCAGCTCGGCCACCGAAATCGGGTCCATCCACTTCAGGCTCTCGATGCCCGAGACGTCGCCGCCCTGCAGGATGCGGTCGATCAGCAGCGAGGCCTTGTCTTCGCCCAGCGCGCGCTTGAGCACCGCGCGCACGTAGTTGTCGGTGTCCGACACCAGCAGGCTTTGCGACGCCGCCTCGTTGGTGAATTTGTGGATGACGTCGTCCACCTTGTCCTTGGAGACGGTGCGCATGCGCGCGATCGTCTCGCCCAGGCGCTGCACCTCTTTGGGGGAAAAGTGCTTGAAGACCTCGGCCGCTTCCTCTTCGCCCAGCGACATGAGAAAAATCGCGGCGTCCTGCAGTCCGTCTTCGGGTTCAGCCATGTCCGTGTACCTTTCGGGCCATCAGGTGGCGGCCGCCGCGCTTTCCCCGTTGACCCAGCCTTTGACGATGTTCGCCACGGCCACCGGGTTCTCCCGGGCCAGCCGCTTGGCGTCTTCCAGCCGAAGCATTTCGACCGTGACCTCATTTTGCACCGGCATGGGCAGGCCGGGGCGCTGCGGTTCGTCGTCCACCAGGGTGTCGAGCTGGCCCCCGGCCGTGCGGGTGCCTTCGGCGTCCGGCGCGGCGGCGGGCGGGGCTTTCATCAGCTTCAGGGCCGGGCGCACCATGCCCAGGAACAAAATCAGGCCCAGCACCAGCATGCCCACCGGCCACGCCAGGCTGCGCGCCAGGTCGAAGGTGTCGGCCTGCTTCCACCAGGCGATGTCGGTGGTGTCGGTGGCCGGCTTGTTGAAGGCCGCGTTCATCACGTTCACCGAATCGCCGCGCTGGGTGTTGAAGCCGATGGCCTCGCGCACCAGGGCGTTGATCTGTTCCATCTGCTCGGGCGGCAGCGGGCCGCTGCTGGCCTGGCCCTTGCGGTCGGTGCTGGCCACGTGGTTGAGCACCACCGCCGCGCTCAGCCGGCGCACCGTGCCGGTGGCGTTGCGGGTGACCGAGACGGTCTTGTCCACCTCGTAGTTGATGACCTGTTCCCGGCGGCGGTTGGCCTCGCTGGCGCCCCCCGCGTTGCCGCCCGGCACCACGCCCGCCGGGGCGGCGGCGCCGTTGATGGGCGCTTCGGTCGCGCCCGGCGCCACGTTGGAGACCGCGCCCGGCGCGCCGGGGGTGGTCTGGTCCAGGTTGCTGCCGCTTTCCACCAACTGCTGGCTGCGCACGGCCGCCGGTTCGGTGCCCTGGTTGGGGCGGTGCTGTTCGCTGGTCTGCTCGGTCTGGGAAAAGTCCACGTCGGCCGTGACCTGGGCGCGCACGTTCTCGCGGCCCAGCACCGGCTCCAGCAGGTCCATGATGCGCTGGGTGTACATCTGCTCCAGCGTGCGCACGTACTCCAGCTGCTGCGAGTCCACGCTGCCGGCCGGCGCGTCGGCCGTCTGCGACAGCAGGGCGCCGTGCTGGTCCACCACGCTCACGGCCTTGGGGTTCATTTCCGGCACGCTGCTGGCCACCAAATGCACAATGCCCGCCACCTGGGTGCGGTCCAGCGTGCGGCCGGGGTAGAGGGTCAGCAGCACGCTGGCCGACGGTTTTTGCTGTTCCCGGAAAAACCCGTTCTGGTTGGGCAGGGCCAAGTGGACGCGCGCCTCGGCCACCGAGCTCAGCGCGGTGATGGAGCGGGTCAGCTCCCCCTCCAAGCCGCGCTGGAAGGTCAGCCGTTCCTGGAACTGGGTCATGCCCAGGCGGTTCGCGTCCATCAACTCAAAGCCGTTGATGGCGCCCTTGGGCAGCCCCTGCGACGCCAGTTTGAGCCGGGTGTCGTGCACCCGGTCGGCCGGCACCAGGATGGCGCTGCCCCCCTCGGCGTGCTTGTAGGGCACGTTCATTTGCGACAGCTGGGCCAGCACGGCACCCCCATCCTTGTCGGACAGGTTGGCGTACAGCACCCGGTAGTCGGGCCGGTTGGCCATGAAGAACGCGGCGGCCAGCACCCCCACCAGGGCCAGCACGCCCAGGCCCAGCAGGCCTTTGCGGGTGTTGTCCAGCCGGGCAAAGCCCTCCACCAGCGGGTTGGGCCGCTTGTCGGGCAGGGTCGTGACATCGAGTTCGGCGACGGCGGTGTTCATGGGGGCGATTATGAAAGTGGCCCGCCCAAACTAAAGCCCGAAAAGCCGGGCAAGACCCCGTTTGTTCGGGGTCAAGTTCGCGCCGGGGTGGCCGTACCATCGCCGCATCGGGTGGCCCTGCCGCTCACCAGCCTTCAGGAAGCACCGCCATGGACCTGCGCCTCACCCCCTTGACCTCTGCCACCGTGAACACGCTGCGCCCCGCCACCGCACCCACCCAGGCCGGTGCGGCGGGTCGGGTGGGGGCCGCCGCCGAAGGCGGTTTTGGCGAAGCCTTCAAAACCGCGCTGCAAAGCGTCAGCGCGGCGCAGAACCAGTCCAGCGAACTGCAGACCCAGTTCCAGCTGGGCAACCCCAACGTCAGCCTGGAAGCCACCATGCTGAGCATGCAGAAGTCGCAAATCGGGTTTCAGGCCGCGCTGCACGTGCGCAACCGCATGATGCAGGCCTACACCGACGTGATGAACATGCAGGTCTGACGCCGGCGCCGCGCCGGCTCAGTGCAGCTGCACCGGGCGCTGCACTGCCACCATCTGCCCCAGGTCGTCGATCCAGGGTTCCACCAGTTCGCGGATCTGCGCGTCGTGGCGCAAGATGGTCATCATGATGCGGTGCTTCTCGGCCCGCTCCTGCACCGTCAGGTCCAGCCCGGCGGCGCGTTCGCGCAACTGCTCGATCAGCACCGCGCAGGCGCCTTCCAGGCGCACCACCTCGTCCCAGTCCTCCACCAAGGCGGCGTCCAGCATTTGCTGGCTGGTGCTTTCGATGGCCTTGTAGTAGTCGATGAGGGGGAGGGTCATGGTGGAAATCCTGTGTCGGCGCTGGGCTCTCTTGGGGTTTATATCGGCCAATTCCCGGGCAACTTGACCGGGGCTTGCAGCGCCACGTCTTCGTACACCGCGGCCATGGGCAGCCGCAGGTCCACACTGGCCAGTTCCACCGTGGTGCCTGGGCCGTGGGGAAACAGCACCCACTGCCCGGCCGGGTTGCGGCGGAACACCTCCACGCTCTGGCGTTCGGCGTCCACCAGCACGTATTCCTGCAGGCTGGGCAGGCTGCGGTAGTACTCGAACTTCAGGCCCCGGTCGTAGGCCGCGGTGGATGGCGACAGCACCTCCACCACCAGCGTGGGTTCTTCCTTGGCGCTGTCGCGCCCGGCGTCGGCCGGGGAGTAGGTCACGAACACATCGGGGTAAAAGTACGCGTCCACCGCCTGGGCGCGCACCTTCATGTCGGCAATGTAGCTGCGGCAGGGTGTGCCGCGCAGGTGCTGCTTCAGTGCCGTTGCCAGATTCAGGCTGATGGTCACATGCGCATCGCTGGCGCCGGCCATGGCAAAGGTCTCGCCCTGCACGTATTCGTGCTTGGTGGGCTGCAGGCTCTCCCAGTCCAGAAAGTCCTGTGCGGTGAAGGGCAGTGTTTCGGCGGCGGTCATGGGCCCCATTGTGCGGGAAAGGGTGCCGCGCTTCAAATGCCGGGCCGGTTTCAGTGCAGCTGCGGCCGGCCTTGCGTGACCCGGTCGATGACCGGCTCCGCCAGGGCGCGCACCTGGGCGTCGTGGCGCAGCACCGCCAGCAGGGCGCGCTGGCGGGCCTGGCGCTCGGCCGGCCCGGCAGGAGCCGGTCGTGGCGCTTGCAGGCGCAGGGCGGCCACCTGCCCCTGGGCCACCCCTTCCAGGCGGCGCACCTCGGACCAGTCGCTGCGCTGGGCAGCGGCCAGCATCAGGCGGCTGGTGTGCTCCAGTTGTTGGTGGGGTTCTGGCCGGGAGGGGATGACGGGGGCTTGCATGTGTTCTATATCGGTGCCGCACCCGCCAACTTGACCGGCCCCAGCAGCGGAAAAGCCCGGCAAAACCGGGCTTTTGTGGGGCAGGGGAAGTGGCGGCGTCAGGCGCCTGCCAAGGCCATGCCGGCGCCATACAGGCTGCCCATGCGGCGCGCGGCCGGTGGCGCTTTGGGGGTGCTGGGGGTGGCGGGGGTGGACGGTGTGGCGTCGGCCGCTTGCGGGTCGGGCGTGGCGCCGCTGCGCATCTGGCGCCAGGCTTCGGCCAGGGGTTTGATCAGTTGGGCCACTTCGGCGAGCTTCTTGGCGTCGTTGAACGCGTTGGCCTCGGTCAGGCGCAGTACGCAATAGTCGTACAAAGCATCCAGGTTCTGGGCCAGTTCGCCGCCGTGTTCCAAGTCCAGGCTGGTACGCAAACCATCTTGCAGGATTTTGAGGGCCCGGTTGATCTGCTTCACCTTCAGCGTTACATCGCCGCTGGCAATCGCGCCTTGGGCCATGGTCACACTGTCCAACACCGCTTCAAACATCATCAAAGCCAGTTCGTACGGGTCGTGTTCGGTCGCACGGGTGTTTACGTCCACGTTGCGGTAAGCGGCAGCGGCGCGGTGGGAAAAGGCAGGCATGGTGGCGATCCTTGGTGTCGGCGTCAATCTCTTGAAATTTTTATCGGCTGACCGGCCCCAAACTTGACCCCCAGCCTCAGTTGGACTTGGCGTTGTTCCACATGGTCACTTGCTGGGCCACGTAGTTGTTCAAGGCCGTCAGACTGGCCACCTGGGCGTCCAAGGCGCTGTAACGGCGGTTCAACTGGGCTTCTATGCGGGCCACCTTGGCATTGACCCGTTCTTGGTCCGAACTGTTGCGGTTCAGTGCGCGCTCCAAAGCGTCTTGTTTGTTCTTGAACAAACCGTCGGTGGCCAGCAGGCCTTGCGCAAAATTTTTCAGCTTCAAGGCAAAACCGTTGCTCAAGGGGTTGCCGTTGTCGGTGCGGAAGAACTTGTTCAGTTCGTCGGTGTTGCTCAGCGCCGCGGTGAATTTGGTGTTGTCAATTTCCAGGTTGCCACCGCGCAGTGCCGTCACCCCAATGTCGGCCAACCGGCCGAACTGCGACCCCGACATGGTGGACTGCAGCATGCCCCGCAACGCGTTTTGCAAACCCACCGCGGTGCTATCGCCTTGCAGCAAACCCGCCGATTTTTGCGCCGGGTCGAACTTGGTGGCCTCGTTCAAAAAATTGTTCAAGGTGTTGTAGGCAGCGACAAATTCTTCCACCGCCGTGCGAACGGTGCCGTTGTTGGCCGCCACGTTGATTTGCGCCGTGGTCCCCACCGTGGCGTTGTCGCTCAGGGTAAGCGACAAGCCCGAGACCACGTCTTTGAAGGTGTTGCTGCTGGAGGTGACCGCAATGCTGCCATTGACGGTGATGGCCGCGTCCTGGCCGTACTGCGTCACCGTACCGCCATTGACCAGTCGCGACAGGCCGCTGGCGTCGGTGTTGTTGCCGTCGCTGTCGGTTACTGTCAGTTCAAACCCTGCGGCTTCGCCCGTGGTTTTGGAGGTGAGCAGCAAGCGCTGCCCGCTGCCGTCGTTCAGCAAGGTCGCGGTCACCCCGGCGTTCTGGCTGTTGATTTTGCTGGCCACATCGGCCAGGGTGTCGTCGGCTTCGATGTCGATGGTGATCGGATCAACCCCCACGCTGGCCGCAAATGTGGGGGTGCTGTTATAGCGCCCGGGCTGGATGCTGAGGGTGCCTTGCCCGATCGGTAAGGAGCCATCCAGCGAGACAGAGGCGTAGCTTTGTGCCTGCGCCAGGCGGTCTACGCTGATGCCAAAGCTATTGGCCGCCGTGCCGCCGCCGGCACTGACAGAGACCAAGTCCGGTTTGGAGGAGCTGGCCGACACCGCGGTGTAGGTGGTGAGACTGCCCAATTTGCTTGCGGCATCCGACAGCTTGGAGACCAGCGACTTGATCTCGCCGTACACCGAAATTTTCGTTTGTACGGTGGCCGCCTGCAGCTTCAGGTTGTCCAGCGGCACCTTTTCCAGCGCTACCAACTGGGAGACGATGGATTTGATGTCCAGCCCGCTGCCAATGCCGGGCGATGAGATGGTGGCCATTGCAATATCCTCCGGGCGGGCGCAACACCCACAACCCCATTAAAACGAAAAAAGCGACAACAGGATAGCCCCGTTGCCGCTGTGGCGATGGGGCGGGGTAACCCCC
>NZ_JAAQQT010000632.1:0-12047 GCF_011742065.1 Aquabacterium sp. A08 | reverse complement strand
TGGCGGCGGTCAGGGTGGTCTTGCCGTGGTCCACGTGACCAATGGTGCCGACGTTGACGTGCGGCTTGGTCCGCTCAAATTTCTCTTTTGCCATTTTTCAGCTCCGATTTGAAAATTGCCGAAACTACAAACACACCTATGGATTTGGTGCCCATGGGCAGGATCGAACTGCCGACCTCCCCCTTACCAAGGGGGTGCTCTACCACTGAGCCACATGGGCATAACAGCCTGACGGCTGCTATCGGTAATTGTTGCCAACAACCCTCGAAACCTCTGCTGGAGCGGGAGACGGGAATCGAACCCGCGTCATCAGCTTGGAAGGCTGGGGTTCTACCATTGAACTACTCCCGCAGTTCGCCGACCGACAACCGGACCGCGCTACTGCGGAACCTGCGTCCGCGCTACAAAAGTTTCGCTGGTGGAGAGGGCTGGATTCGAACCAGCGTAGGCGTAAGCCAACAGATTTACAGTCTGCCCCCTTTAGCCACTCGGGCACCTCTCCGGCGAGCCTCAAATTATGCCACCGTTTTTTGAAAGTCAACAAACCAATCGACAGTTTTTTCGTGTTTTTCTGCCAACCAGCGGTTGACCGCCCCGAAATGGCCGCAGCCGATGAAGGGCTGCGGTGGGCGCAGCGCCGACAGCGGCGACGGGTGGTTGGCCCGCAACACCAGGTGGCGGTCGGCGTCGATCAGGCCGGCCTTGCCCTGTGCGTGCGCACCCCAGAGGAGGAAAGCCTTGGGCCGGGCCTCGGCGTTGCAGGCGGCGATCAAGCGGTCGGTCAGGGCTTCCCAGCCCCAGCCGGCGTGGCTGGCGGCGGCGCCCGCCTCCACCGTGAGCGTGGTGTTGAGCAACAGCACGCCCTGCCCCGCCCAGCCCGCCAAGCTGCCGCTGCGCCCGGCAAATGGCGGGTGCGGGGCCAGGGCGGGATCGCGCGCCAGTTCCTTGAAAAGGTTGCGCAGCGACGGCGGCGGCCGGACCCCGGGCGCCACCGAGAACGCCAGCCCCTCGGCCTGGCCGGGGCCGTGGTAAGGGTCTTGCCCCAGCACGACGACGCGCACCGCGTGCAGCGGCGTCAGGGCCAGCGCCCGCAGGGGCTGGGGCGGGTACACCGTGGCGCCGGCGGCGAGGCGCTCGCGCAGGCGGACCGCCAGGCGCTGGCCGGCCGGGCTGGGCCAGAACGCGTCCAGGCAGGGGCGCCAGTCGTCGGCCACCGGCCAGTCGTCCGGGGCCCAGGCGGCCAGGCGTGGCGCCTCGGGCGCGCCCGGGGCATCGAACAGCGACGGGGTGTGGCCGCGCGGCACGGTCAGGCCGGCAGGCCGAACAGGTCGGCCAGGGCGCGGCCGGGTTCGTCGGCGCGCATGAAGGCCTCGCCCACCAGAAAGGCGTGCACGCCGGCGTCGCGCATGCGCTGCACGTCGGCCTGGCCCAAGATGCCGCTTTCGGTCACCAGCAGGCGGTCGGCGGGCACGTCGGACAGCAGGCCCAGCGTGGTGTCCAGCGTCACCTCGAAGGTGCGCAGGTTGCGGTTGTTGATGCCGACCAGCGGGGTCTTGAGCCGCAGCGCGCGCTGCAGTTCGGCGCGGTCGTGTACCTCCACCAGCACCGCCATGTTCAGGCCCAGGGCCAGGGCCTCCAGGTCGGCCATCTGCGCGTCGTCCAGGCAGGCGGCGATCAGCAGGATGCAGTCGGCGCCCATGGCGCGGGCCTCGTAAACCTGGTAGGGGTCCACCATGAAGTCCTTGCGCAGCACCGGCAGGTCGCAGCTGGCGCGGGCCTGCTTGAGGTAGTCGGGGCTGCCCTGGAAGTACTGACGGTCGGTCAGCACCGACAGGCAGGCGGCGCCGTGTTCGGCGTAGCTCTGGGCGATGTCGGCCGGGATGAAGTCGGCGCGGATCACGCCCTTGGACGGGCTGGCCTTTTTCACCTCGGCGATGACGGCGGGCAGGCCGGCGCCGATTTTGGCGCGCAGGGCGCCGACGAAGTCGCGGGTGAGCAGTCGCGATTCGGCGTCTTCGCGCACGGCGGCCAGCGGGTGCTTTTGGAGGGCCGCGGCGATTTCCTCGCGCTTGGTGGCCACGATCTGGTTCAGGATGTCACTCATGGGGAGGCTTTTCGTTGGGCGGCGGGGGCGGCTCGCCTTGTTGCAGGATGCGCAGGAACACGCGGTGCAGGACCACGGCGACGGCCACGAACAGGGCCGACACGCCCAGGGCGATCCAGGTGCCGGGGTCGCGCCACACGGGGGTCAGGCGGCGAGCGCGTGGGCGGCGGTCACGAACTGCGCCAGCTTGGCTTTGGCGGCGCCCGAGGCCAGGGTAGCGCGGGCCAGCGCCAGGCCGTCGGCCATGGAGCCGACCACGTTGGCGGCGTAGAGCGCCACGCCCGCGTTGAGCGCCACGATGTCGCGCGCCGGGCCGGGCTGGTTGTCGAGCACGCCCAGCAACAGGGTGCGCGACTGCTCGGGCGTGTCCACCTTGAGCGCGCGGTTGCTGGCCATGGTCAGGCCGAAGTCTTCGGGGTGGATTTCGTACTCGGTGACCTGGCCGTCCTTGAGTTCACCGACCAGGGTGGCCGCGCCCAGGCTGACCTCGTCCAGCCCGTCTTTGCCGTAGACCACCACCGCGTGCTCGGCGCCCAGGCGCTGCAGCGCCCGCACCTGGATGCCGACCAGATCGGCATGGAACACCCCCATCAGGATGTTGGGCGCGTCAGCCGGGTTGGTCAGCGGCCCGAGGATGTTGAACAGGGTCTTGATGCCCAACTCCTTGCGCACCGGGGCCACGTTCTTCATGGCCGGGTGGTGGTTGGGCGCGAACATGAAGCCGATGCCGACGTCTTGAATGCAACGGGCAATGGCTTCGGGCTTGAGGTTGATGTTGACCCCCAAGGCCTCCAGGGCGTCGGCGCTGCCCGACTTGCTGGAGACGCTGCGCCCGCCGTGCTTGCTGACCTTGGCACCGGCCGCCGCGGCCACAAACATGGCGCAGGTGGAAATGTTGAAGGTGTGCGAACCGTCGCCGCCCGTGCCGACGATATCGACCAGGTGGGTCTTGTCGGCCACTTCCACCTTGGTGGAAAACTCGCGCATCACCTGCGCGGCGGCGGTGATCTCGCCGATGGTTTCCTTCTTCACGCGCAGGCCGGTGATGAGGGCCGCCATCATGACGGGCGACATCTCGCCGCGCATGATCAGGCGCATCAGGTGCAGCATCTCGTCGTGGAAGATTTCTCGGTGCTCGATGACGCGCTGCAGCGCTTCCTGGGGGGTGATCAGGTGGGTGTGCATGGGGGCTCCGGGAGCGGCGGGAACGGACGGCCTCAGGCCTGGTCGAGGAAGTTCTGCAGCATGGCGTGGCCGTGCTCGGTCAGGATGGACTCGGGGTGGAACTGCACCCCCTGGATGGCCAGTTCGGTGTGGCGCACGCCCATGATTTCGCCGTCGTCGGTCCAGGCGGTGACTTTGAGCACCGCCGGACAAGTGGCGCGCTCGATGGCCAGCGAGTGGTAGCGGTTGACGGTGAACTGGGCCGGCAGGTGGGCGAACACGCCCTCTTGCGTGGTGGTGATGACGCTGGTCTTGCCGTGCATCAGCTCCTGGGCGCGGACGATCTGCCCGCCGAAGGCGGCACCGATGCTCTGGTGACCCAGGCACACGCCCAAAATCGGCAGCTTCCCGGCGAAATGTTGGATGGCGGCGACGGAAATGCCCGCCTCGGCCGGCGAGCAGGGGCCGGGCGAAATCACCAGCCGGTCGGGCGCGCGCGCGGCGATGCCTTCCAGGGTGATCTCGTCGTTGCGGAACACCTCGACCTCGGCGCCCAGTTCGCCGAAGTACTGCACGATGTTGTAAGTGAACGAGTCGTAGTTGTCCACCATCAGGACTTTGGTGCGGCTCATTGCAGGCCCTCCTCGACCAGTTCGCTGGCGCGCAGCACGGCGCGGGCCTTGTGTTCGGTTTCTTTCCACTCCAGTTCGGGCACGCTGTCGGCCACCACGCCGGCGGCGGCCTGCACGTGCAGCCAGCCGTCCTTGATGACGCCGGTGCGGATGGCGATGGCCACGTCCATGTCGCCGGCGTAGCTCAGGTAGCCGCAGGCGCCGCCGTAGACGCCGCGCTTGGTGCGCTCCAGCTGGTCGATCAGCTCCATGGCGTGCACCTTGGGGGCGCCGCTCAGGGTACCGGCCGGGAAGGCGGCTTTGAGCACGTCCATGTTGCTCAGGCCCGGTTTCAGCAGCCCTTCCACGTTACTGACGATGTGCATCACGTGGCTGTAGCGCTCGGTGGCGAAGGCCTCGGTCACCTTGACGCTGCCGGTCTGGGCGATGCGGCCGATGTCGTTGCGGGCCAGGTCGATCAGCATGACGTGCTCGGCCCGCTCTTTCGGGTCGGCCAGCAGGTCTTGCTCGGCGGCCTGGTCGGCCTCGGGCGTGGCGCCGCGCGGGCGGGTGCCGGCCAGCGGGCGGATAGTGACCTTGGTGCCATCCAGCGTCTTTTCCTGCCGCACCAGGATTTCGGGCGAGGAGCCCACCACCTGCGCGTCGCCCAGGTGGTAGTAGTACATGTAGGGGCTGGGGTTGAGCGTGCGCAGCGCCCGGTAGAGGCTGAGCGGGCTTTGCGTGTAGGGCTTGCTGATGCGCTGGCCCATCACGATCTGCATGAAGTCGCCCGAACGGATCAGCTCTTTGGCGCGCTCCACCGCGGCCAGGAAGTCGGCCTTGGCGTAGGGGCGGATTTCGGTGGCGGGGGCCGACGGGTGCACCTCAGGGACCTGCACCGGCACGCGCAGACGGGCTTTGAGCTCGGCCAGGCGGGCTTCGGCGCGGCCGTAGGCGTCGGGCTCGGTCGGGTCGGCGTACACCATCAGGTGCAACTTGCCCGACAGGTTGTCGATGACGGCCAGCTCCTCGCAGTGCAGCAGGTGGATGTCGGGCATGCCGATGTCGTCCGGCGGGCAGCTGTGCGCCAGCTTGTGCTCGATGTGGCGCACGGTGTCGTAGCCGAAGTAGCCGGCCAGGCCGCCGCAGAAGCGCGGCATGCCGGGGCGCAGCGCCACCTTGAAGCGGCGCTGGTAGGCCTCGATGAAGTCCAGCGGGTTGCCGGCCACGGTTTCCACCACCTCGCCGTCGCGCACCACCTCGGTCCGCGCGGCGGCGCCAAAACCATGGGCACGCAGCCAGACCCGCGCCGGCAGGCCGATGAAGCTGTAGCGGCCAAAGCGCTCGCCGCCCACCACGGACTCAAGCAAAAAGCTGTTGCGCCCGCCGTCCTGCACGTGGGCCAGCTTCAAATACAGCGACAAGGGGGTTTCGAGGTCCGCAAACGCTTCGGTGGACAGCGGGATGCGGTTGTAGCCCTGGCGGGCCAGGTCCTGGAATTCGGTTTCGGTGATCACGGGTGAGCCTCCTGCAGCTCGGCCCCGGGCAGCGGGGCGGCGTTCATTCAACCAGTGCCCCGGGCGGGGCGTGAGGGCGCGGCAGACGGCAAGCACCGCGGGCCGCGCGGTGGGTCTGGCGACCCAGGGGAGTGGCGCGCAACTTATGGCTTGCGCCAGGGCCAGGCCTCCCGGCCGCATTGCGGGGCCAGGCGGGCGGTGAAGCGGATGCCGTGAATGAACATGGTCCACAGTGTAGCAAAGGCCGATGGCCCGTCGCCCCTGCGTCGCCGGTGCGGCCGGTGCACAACGCCCCCCGCCGGCCGGACTGGGCGCGGCCGGCTTGGCGCTCTATGATGGCGGGTTGCCCTTTTGACGGACAGACCCCGTGACCGAGCCGCTCCCCACCCCGCCCGCCCTTGCGCCCTTGCCGGCCGATGCCGTCCACGGCACGGCCGCCGGCCCCTACCTGCGCGACGCCTGGCGCCAGCCCGTGCTCAGTGTGCGCGGCGCCCGCACCCACAACCTCAAGAACATCGACCTGGACATCCCCAAGCACGCGCTGGTGGTGATCACGGGGCTGAGCGGTTCGGGCAAGTCCAGCCTGGCGTTCGACACGCTGTACGCCGAGGGCCAGCGCCGCTACGTGGAAAGCCTGAGCGCCTACGCGCGCCAGTTCCTGCAGCTGATGGACAAGCCCGACGTCGATTTGATCGAAGGCCTGTCGCCGGCCATCAGCATCGAGCAGAAGGCCACCAGCCACAACCCGCGCTCCACCGTGGGCACGGTGACCGAAATCCACGACTACCTGCGCCTGCTGTTCGCCCGCGCCGGCACGCCGCACTGCCCCGAGCACGACCTGCCGCTGCAGGCCCAGACGGTGAGCCAGATGGTGGACCACGTGCTGGCCCTGCCCGAAGACACCAAGCTGATGGTGCTGGCCCCGATCGCGCGCGACCGCAAGGGCGAGTTTGCCGACACGCTGGCCGAGCTGCAGGCCCAAGGCTACGTGCGCTTTCGCCTGAACGGGCAGGTACTGGACGCGGCCGACATGCCGGCGCTGAACAAGCAGGAAAAGCACGATCTGGACGTGGTGGTGGACCGCCTGAAAGTCAGAACAGACGCGCAGCAACGTCTGGCCGAAAGCTTCGAGGCCGCGCTGAAGCTGGCCGATGGCCGCGCGATTGCGCTGGAAATGGACAACGGCGCCGAGCACCTGTTCAGCGCGCGCTTTGCCTGCCCGCTGTGCAGCTACGCGCTGAGCGAGCTGGAACCGCGCCTGTTTTCGTTCAACTCGCCGGTGGGCGCCTGCCCCACCTGCGACGGCCTGGGCCACACCGAGGTGTTCGACCCGGCGCGCGTGGTCGCCTTCCCCACGCTGAGCCTGGCCAGCGGCGCCATCAAGGGCTGGGACCGGCGCAACGGCTACTACTTTGCCATGGTGGAAAGCCTGGCCGCCCACTACGGCTTCGACGCCGAAGCGCCGTGGGAACAGCTGCCCGAGCACGTGCAGCAGGTGCTGCTGTACGGCTCCTGCAGCGAGGCGATTGCCTTCAGCTACGTGATGGACTCGGGCGCCTCGGCCGGCAAACGCGTGACCAAGAGCCACCCGTTCGAGGGCATTGTGCGCAACTTCGAGCGCCGCTACCGCGAAACCGACAGCGCCACCGTGCGCGAGGAACTGGCGCGCTACCGCGCCACCCACGCCTGTCCCAGTTGCCACGGCACCCGGCTGCGCAAGGAGGCGCGCCACGTGTTCGTGGGCGCTGGCGAGCAGCGGCGCGCCATTTTCGACATTGGCCGCATCACGCTGGCCCAGGCACAGGCCTATTTTCAGTCGCTGCAACTCACCGGCGCCAAGGCCGAGATCGCCGACAAGGTGGTGCGTGAAATCGCGTCACGGCTGAAGTTCCTGAACGACGTGGGCCTGAACTACCTGAGCCTGGACCGCAGCGCCGAAACCCTGAGCGGCGGCGAGGCCCAGCGCATCCGGCTGGCTTCACAAATCGGCTCCGGCCTGACCGGCGTGATGTACGTGCTGGACGAGCCCAGCATCGGCCTGCACCAGCGCGACAACGACCGGCTGATCGACACCCTGAAACACCTGCGCGACCTGGGCAACAGCGTGCTGGTGGTGGAGCACGACGAGGACATGATCCGCGCGGCGGACCACGTGATCGACATGGGCCCGGGGGCCGGCGTGCACGGCGGCCGGGTGATGGCGCAGGGCAGTTGCGCCGAGGTGATGGCCACACCGGGCTCGCTGACCGGGCAATACCTCAGCGGTATCAAGGCGATTGCAGTGCCCGCCCGCCGCACGCCGTGGCTGCCCGAGAAAGCGCCCGAGCCCGTGGCACCGGCCAAAAAAGGCGCCAAGGCGAGCGCCTGGCCCAGCAAAAAAACGGTGGCCGCCCCCAGCGCCAGCGGTCTGCAAACCCTGCGCGTGGTGGGCGCCCGTGGCCACAGCCTGCAACAGGTCACGGTGGACTTTCCCGTGGGGCTGTTCACCTGTGTGACGGGGGTGAGCGGCTCGGGCAAATCGACCCTGGTCAACGACACGCTGTACCGCGCCGTGTCGCAGCACCTGTACCGCAGCCACGACGAGCCGGAGGCACACGAGGCCATCGAAGGGCTGGAGCACTTTGACAAGGTGATCAACGTGGACCAGAGCCCGATCGGGCGCACGCCGCGCAGCAACCCGGCCACCTACACCGGCCTGTTCACCGGCATTCGCGAACTGATGGCCGAGGTGCCGACGGCACGCGAACGCGGCTACGGCCCGGGGCGCTTCAGCTTCAACGTGGCGGGCGGCCGCTGCGAGGCCTGCCAGGGCGACGGCGTGGTGAAAGTGGAAATGCACTTCCTGCCCGACGTGTACGTGCCGTGCGACGTGTGCCAGGGCCAGCGCTACAACCGCGAAACGCTGGAGGTGCTGTACAAAGGCAAGAACATCGCGCAGATCCTGGACCTGACGGTGGAGCAGGCCCACGCCTTCTTCCACGCCGTGCCCACCCTACAGCGCAAGCTGCAGACGCTGCTGGACGTGGGCTTGAGCTACATCCGCCTGGGCCAGAGCGCGACCACCCTGTCGGGCGGCGAGGCGCAACGGGTGAAACTGGCCCAGGAACTGAGCAAGCGCGACACCGGCCGCACGCTCTACATTCTGGACGAGCCCACCACGGGCCTGCATTTTGGCGACATTGAACTGCTGCTGAAGGTGCTGCACCAGTTGCGCGACGCGGGCAACACCATCGTCGTCATCGAGCACAACCTGGACGTGATCAAGACCGCCGACTGGATCGTGGACATGGGGCCCGAGGGCGGCTCGGGCGGGGGCACGGTGGTGGCCTACGGCACACCGGAGCAGGTGGCGGCCGAGCCGGCCAGCCACACCGGACGCTATTTGCGCCGCTTGCTGCCCCAGCCGTGCTGAACCGGCCAACGGCGCGGCCCCGGAGACGGCCCGCGCAGGCGCGGGTCAGCGGGTCAGGTCTTCGATCGCGTCGATGACCATGCGGGTGCCCACGGCAATGAGCAGAATGTCCCCGGCCACGCGCACGAACTCGTGCCCGGCCGGCGGCGTGCCTAAACGGCGGCGCAGGTCCGGCGGCAGGGGATAGGTCGCCACACCCTGGGGCAGGCGTTGACCCACGGCCCATTTTTTGGCCTGCCCCGGCGGCAGGCACCCGTTGTTTTTCTTGGCCAAACCCGGCGGGCACTGGCCCGCGCGGAGTTGAGGGGCATAGAAATCGTGCACCGCCCGGCGCTGGCTGTCGCCGAAGTAGCCCCCGATGTGGACACCGACGCCGACCGCCCCCACCTGCACCGGATAAGAGGCTGGGCCGGAACGCCGGTCGTCGTCGCGGCGGTGGTCCCGGTCGTCGCGGGCGCGGCGGTCGTCGTCCCGCCCGCCGTGGTCGCGTTTGCCGTGGCGCTCCTCTGGCTCTGCCCGAGCGTGCTTGCCCTGCTCCACCCATTCGGGTTTGCCGGCCCAGGCGGGCGCGGCCAACAGCCACACGGCGGCCGCGCCGGCGGCCAGCGCTTGACGGACAGACAGGGGCGAACGGACGGACATGGCAAGGCTCCCACAAACGATAGCTTATGCTAACAGGCGCCCATTCTGCGCTGGGCCGGAGGTGTAAGGGGATGTGTGCCAGAGCCCTGCGGCGTCACACCAGGTCACAACTCTGCCCGCCGGCGCCTGGGGCTCGGCCGTACCGCCACCACGCAGCCGGCACAATGGGCAGAACCGTTCCAGCACTTTTGACTTCGGCAGCACCATGACCCCTTTTGACTTTGACCTGTTTGTGATCGGTGGCGGCAGCGGCGGCGTGCGCGCGGCCCGCATGGCCGCCCAGCGCGGCGCGCGCGTGGCCTTGGCCGAAGCGCTGGGCACCGACGGCCTGGGCGGCACCTGCGTGAACGTGGGCTGCATCCCCAAAAAACTCTACAGCTACGCGGCCCACTGTGCCGAGGCCTTCGAGGAATCGCACGGCTACGGCTGGGAAGGAGCCGCGCCCACCCTCAACTGGGGCACGCTCAAGGCCAACCGGGCGAAAGAAATTGGCCGGCTCAACGGCGTGTACGCGAACCTGCTGCGCGGCTCGGGCGTGACCGTGGTCAACGGCTATGCCCAGTTGCAGGACGCCCACACCGTGCGCGTGGCCACGCTCAACGCCGACGGCTCGGCCGGCCACCAGACGCTGACCGCCGAACGCCTGCTGATCGCCACCGGCGGCACACCGCACGTTCCGCACTTCCAGGGGCGCGAGCACGTCATCACCTCCAACGAGGTGTTCGATCTGCCCGACTTCCCGCAACGGCTGCTGGTGGTGGGCGGGGGCTACATCGCCTGCGAATTCGCCTCCATCTTCAACGGCCTGGGGGCCCAGGTGACGCAGTTGTACCGCGGCGAGCAGGTGCTGCGCGGCTTCGACGACGAGGTGCGCCACTTCCTGGCCGGCGAAATGCGCAAGCACGGCGTGGACCTGCGGCTGAACGCCGGCGTGGTGAGCCTGCACCGCGAAGCCGACGGCCTGCACGTACGGCTGGAAGACGGCAACCGCCTGGTGGTGGACGCCGCCTTGTACGCCACCGGGCGCGTGCCCAACGTGGTCGGCCTGGGGTTGGAGGCCGTGGGCGTGGCGCAGGGTGCGCAAGGTGCCATCGTGGTGGACGAGCACTACCGCACCAACGTGCCCAGCGTTTACGCGCTGGGCGACGTGACCGCCCGCGTGCAGCTCACCCCGGTGGCGCTGGGCGAGGCCATGAAGCTGGTGGACCACCTGTTCGGCCCCGCCGCCGGCCAGGCCCCGCGCGGCATGAGCTACGACCTGATCCCCACCGCCGTGTTCACCCACCCGAACGTGGGCACGGTGGGGCTGACCGAGGCGCAGGCGCGCGAGCGCTTCGGCCGCATCCAGGTGTTCCGCTCCGAATTCCGCGCGCTGAAACACACGCTGAGCGGCAGCCCCGAACGCACCCTGATGAAGCTGCTGGTGGACCCGGCCACCGACCGGGTGGTGGGCCTGCACATGGTGGGCGCCGAGGCCGGCGAGATCGTGCAGGGCTTTGCCGTGGCCATGAAGGCCGGCGCCACCAAGGCGGTGTTCGACAGCACCATCGGCATCCACCCCACGGCGGCCGAAGAATTCGTGACCATGCGCGAGCCGGTGACCCCGCCCGCGCCCTGACCCCAGCCGAGCCCGCCACCATGTTCGACAGCCCCCCCTTTGTGCCGCCGCAACGCCACACCGACCCGGCCGCCGCCCTGGCCCAGGTGCAGCGCCTGTACCAGGACGCGGTGGACCACCTGCGCCGCGCCCTGCGGGCCTTTGTGCTGGCCCCAGCACCGGGCGGCGACCCCATGCCCCGGGTGCGTGCCTGCTACCCCTTCGTGCGGCTGCACACCCAGACCGCCACCCGACTGCCCGCCGACGCCGGCCACGCCCGACTGAGCTACGGCTTCGTCGCCGGCCCGGGCCGGTTCGAGACCACGCTGACCCGCCCCGACCTCTACGCCGACTACTACCTGGAACAGTTCCGCCTGCTGCTGGACAACCACGGCGGCGAGCTGGAGGTGGGCGTGGGGCACCAGCCCATCCCGGTGCACTTCGCCTTTGCCGAACACGACCACGTGGAGGGCGACCTGACCGATGCCCACCGCGCCTGGCTGCGCGACGTGTTCGACCTGCCCGACCTGACCGCCATGGACGACGGCATCGCCAACGGCACCCACGACCCGGGTCCGCAGGGGCCCCAACCGCTGGCCCTGTTCACCGCGCCCCGGGTGGACTATTCCCTGCAGCGCCTGCGGCACTACACCGGCAACGCGCCGGCCTGGTTCCAGAACTTCGTGCTGTTCACCAACTACCAGTTCTACATCGACGAATTCGTGAAGCTGGGCCGCGCCGAGATGGCCCGCCCCGACAGCGAGTACCTGGCCTTTGTGGAACCGGGCAACGTGGTGACGCGGCGCCAGGGCCTGAGCGCCAGCGCGCTGCAAGCCCTGCAACCCCTGTGGAACGGCGAGCCCGGCGTCGAACCGCCGCGCCTGCCGCAGATGCCGGCCTACCACCTGCTGCGCGCCGACCGCAGCGGCCTCACCCTGGTCAACATCGGCGTGGGGCCGAGCAACGCCAAGACCATCACCGACCACATTGCCGTGCTGCG
>NZ_JAAQQT010000631.1:0-12007 GCF_011742065.1 Aquabacterium sp. A08 | reverse complement strand
TGGCGGCGGTCAGGGTGGTCTTGCCGTGGTCCACGTGACCAATGGTGCCGACGTTGACGTGCGGCTTGGTCCGCTCAAATTTCTCTTTTGCCATTTTTCAGCTCCGATTTGAAAATTGCCGAAACTACAAACACACCTATGGATTTGGTGCCCATGGGCAGGATCGAACTGCCGACCTCCCCCTTACCAAGGGGGTGCTCTACCACTGAGCCACATGGGCATAACAGCCTGACGGCTGCTATCGGTAATTGTTGCCAACAACCCTCGAAACCTCTGCTGGAGCGGGAGACGGGAATCGAACCCGCGTCATCAGCTTGGAAGGCTGGGGTTCTACCATTGAACTACTCCCGCAGTTCGCCGACCGACAACCGGACCGCGCTACTGCGGAACCTGCGTCCGCGCTACAAAAGTTTCGCTGGTGGAGAGGGCTGGATTCGAACCAGCGTAGGCGTAAGCCAACAGATTTACAGTCTGCCCCCTTTAGCCACTCGGGCACCTCTCCGGCGAGCCTCAAATTATGCCACCGTTTTTTGAAAGTCAACAAACCAATCGACAGTTTTTTCGTGTTTTTCTGCCAACCAGCGGTTGACCGCCCCGAAATGGCCGCAGCCGATGAAGGGCTGCGGTGGGCGCAGCGCCGACAGCGGCGACGGGTGGTTGGCCCGCAACACCAGGTGGCGGTCGGCGTCGATCAGGCCGGCCTTGCCCTGTGCGTGCGCACCCCAGAGGAGGAAAGCCTTGGGCCGGGCCTCGGCGTTGCAGGCGGCGATCAAGCGGTCGGTCAGGGCTTCCCAGCCCCAGCCGGCGTGGCTGGCGGCGGCGCCCGCCTCCACCGTGAGCGTGGTGTTGAGCAACAGCACGCCCTGCCCCGCCCAGCCCGCCAAGCTGCCGCTGCGCCCGGCAAATGGCGGGTGCGGGGCCAGGGCGGGATCGCGCGCCAGTTCCTTGAAAAGGTTGCGCAGCGACGGCGGCGGCCGGACCCCGGGCGCCACCGAGAACGCCAGCCCCTCGGCCTGGCCGGGGCCGTGGTAAGGGTCTTGCCCCAGCACGACGACGCGCACCGCGTGCAGCGGCGTCAGGGCCAGCGCCCGCAGGGGCTGGGGCGGGTACACCGTGGCGCCGGCGGCGAGGCGCTCGCGCAGGCGGACCGCCAGGCGCTGGCCGGCCGGGCTGGGCCAGAACGCGTCCAGGCAGGGGCGCCAGTCGTCGGCCACCGGCCAGTCGTCCGGGGCCCAGGCGGCCAGGCGTGGCGCCTCGGGCGCGCCCGGGGCATCGAACAGCGACGGGGTGTGGCCGCGCGGCACGGTCAGGCCGGCAGGCCGAACAGGTCGGCCAGGGCGCGGCCGGGTTCGTCGGCGCGCATGAAGGCCTCGCCCACCAGAAAGGCGTGCACGCCGGCGTCGCGCATGCGCTGCACGTCGGCCTGGCCCAAGATGCCGCTTTCGGTCACCAGCAGGCGGTCGGCGGGCACGTCGGACAGCAGGCCCAGCGTGGTGTCCAGCGTCACCTCGAAGGTGCGCAGGTTGCGGTTGTTGATGCCGACCAGCGGGGTCTTGAGCCGCAGCGCGCGCTGCAGTTCGGCGCGGTCGTGTACCTCCACCAGCACCGCCATGTTCAGGCCCAGGGCCAGGGCCTCCAGGTCGGCCATCTGCGCGTCGTCCAGGCAGGCGGCGATCAGCAGGATGCAGTCGGCGCCCATGGCGCGGGCCTCGTAAACCTGGTAGGGGTCCACCATGAAGTCCTTGCGCAGCACCGGCAGGTCGCAGCTGGCGCGGGCCTGCTTGAGGTAGTCGGGGCTGCCCTGGAAGTACTGACGGTCGGTCAGCACCGACAGGCAGGCGGCGCCGTGTTCGGCGTAGCTCTGGGCGATGTCGGCCGGGATGAAGTCGGCGCGGATCACGCCCTTGGACGGGCTGGCCTTTTTCACCTCGGCGATGACGGCGGGCAGGCCGGCGCCGATTTTGGCGCGCAGGGCGCCGACGAAGTCGCGGGTGAGCAGTCGCGATTCGGCGTCTTCGCGCACGGCGGCCAGCGGGTGCTTTTGGAGGGCCGCGGCGATTTCCTCGCGCTTGGTGGCCACGATCTGGTTCAGGATGTCACTCATGGGGAGGCTTTTCGTTGGGCGGCGGGGGCGGCTCGCCTTGTTGCAGGATGCGCAGGAACACGCGGTGCAGGACCACGGCGACGGCCACGAACAGGGCCGACACGCCCAGGGCGATCCAGGTGCCGGGGTCGCGCCACACGGGGGTCAGGCGGCGAGCGCGTGGGCGGCGGTCACGAACTGCGCCAGCTTGGCTTTGGCGGCGCCCGAGGCCAGGGTAGCGCGGGCCAGCGCCAGGCCGTCGGCCATGGAGCCGACCACGTTGGCGGCGTAGAGCGCCACGCCCGCGTTGAGCGCCACGATGTCGCGCGCCGGGCCGGGCTGGTTGTCGAGCACGCCCAGCAACAGGGTGCGCGACTGCTCGGGCGTGTCCACCTTGAGCGCGCGGTTGCTGGCCATGGTCAGGCCGAAGTCTTCGGGGTGGATTTCGTACTCGGTGACCTGGCCGTCCTTGAGTTCACCGACCAGGGTGGCCGCGCCCAGGCTGACCTCGTCCAGCCCGTCTTTGCCGTAGACCACCACCGCGTGCTCGGCGCCCAGGCGCTGCAGCGCCCGCACCTGGATGCCGACCAGATCGGCATGGAACACCCCCATCAGGATGTTGGGCGCGTCAGCCGGGTTGGTCAGCGGCCCGAGGATGTTGAACAGGGTCTTGATGCCCAACTCCTTGCGCACCGGGGCCACGTTCTTCATGGCCGGGTGGTGGTTGGGCGCGAACATGAAGCCGATGCCGACGTCTTGAATGCAACGGGCAATGGCTTCGGGCTTGAGGTTGATGTTGACCCCCAAGGCCTCCAGGGCGTCGGCGCTGCCCGACTTGCTGGAGACGCTGCGCCCGCCGTGCTTGCTGACCTTGGCACCGGCCGCCGCGGCCACAAACATGGCGCAGGTGGAAATGTTGAAGGTGTGCGAACCGTCGCCGCCCGTGCCGACGATATCGACCAGGTGGGTCTTGTCGGCCACTTCCACCTTGGTGGAAAACTCGCGCATCACCTGCGCGGCGGCGGTGATCTCGCCGATGGTTTCCTTCTTCACGCGCAGGCCGGTGATGAGGGCCGCCATCATGACGGGCGACATCTCGCCGCGCATGATCAGGCGCATCAGGTGCAGCATCTCGTCGTGGAAGATTTCTCGGTGCTCGATGACGCGCTGCAGCGCTTCCTGGGGGGTGATCAGGTGGGTGTGCATGGGGGCTCCGGGAGCGGCGGGAACGGACGGCCTCAGGCCTGGTCGAGGAAGTTCTGCAGCATGGCGTGGCCGTGCTCGGTCAGGATGGACTCGGGGTGGAACTGCACCCCCTGGATGGCCAGTTCGGTGTGGCGCACGCCCATGATTTCGCCGTCGTCGGTCCAGGCGGTGACTTTGAGCACCGCCGGACAAGTGGCGCGCTCGATGGCCAGCGAGTGGTAGCGGTTGACGGTGAACTGGGCCGGCAGGTGGGCGAACACGCCCTCTTGCGTGGTGGTGATGACGCTGGTCTTGCCGTGCATCAGCTCCTGGGCGCGGACGATCTGCCCGCCGAAGGCGGCACCGATGCTCTGGTGACCCAGGCACACGCCCAAAATCGGCAGCTTCCCGGCGAAATGTTGGATGGCGGCGACGGAAATGCCCGCCTCGGCCGGCGAGCAGGGGCCGGGCGAAATCACCAGCCGGTCGGGCGCGCGCGCGGCGATGCCTTCCAGGGTGATCTCGTCGTTGCGGAACACCTCGACCTCGGCGCCCAGTTCGCCGAAGTACTGCACGATGTTGTAAGTGAACGAGTCGTAGTTGTCCACCATCAGGACTTTGGTGCGGCTCATTGCAGGCCCTCCTCGACCAGTTCGCTGGCGCGCAGCACGGCGCGGGCCTTGTGTTCGGTTTCTTTCCACTCCAGTTCGGGCACGCTGTCGGCCACCACGCCGGCGGCGGCCTGCACGTGCAGCCAGCCGTCCTTGATGACGCCGGTGCGGATGGCGATGGCCACGTCCATGTCGCCGGCGTAGCTCAGGTAGCCGCAGGCGCCGCCGTAGACGCCGCGCTTGGTGCGCTCCAGCTGGTCGATCAGCTCCATGGCGTGCACCTTGGGGGCGCCGCTCAGGGTACCGGCCGGGAAGGCGGCTTTGAGCACGTCCATGTTGCTCAGGCCCGGTTTCAGCAGCCCTTCCACGTTACTGACGATGTGCATCACGTGGCTGTAGCGCTCGGTGGCGAAGGCCTCGGTCACCTTGACGCTGCCGGTCTGGGCGATGCGGCCGATGTCGTTGCGGGCCAGGTCGATCAGCATGACGTGCTCGGCCCGCTCTTTCGGGTCGGCCAGCAGGTCTTGCTCGGCGGCCTGGTCGGCCTCGGGCGTGGCGCCGCGCGGGCGGGTGCCGGCCAGCGGGCGGATAGTGACCTTGGTGCCATCCAGCGTCTTTTCCTGCCGCACCAGGATTTCGGGCGAGGAGCCCACCACCTGCGCGTCGCCCAGGTGGTAGTAGTACATGTAGGGGCTGGGGTTGAGCGTGCGCAGCGCCCGGTAGAGGCTGAGCGGGCTTTGCGTGTAGGGCTTGCTGATGCGCTGGCCCATCACGATCTGCATGAAGTCGCCCGAACGGATCAGCTCTTTGGCGCGCTCCACCGCGGCCAGGAAGTCGGCCTTGGCGTAGGGGCGGATTTCGGTGGCGGGGGCCGACGGGTGCACCTCAGGGACCTGCACCGGCACGCGCAGACGGGCTTTGAGCTCGGCCAGGCGGGCTTCGGCGCGGCCGTAGGCGTCGGGCTCGGTCGGGTCGGCGTACACCATCAGGTGCAACTTGCCCGACAGGTTGTCGATGACGGCCAGCTCCTCGCAGTGCAGCAGGTGGATGTCGGGCATGCCGATGTCGTCCGGCGGGCAGCTGTGCGCCAGCTTGTGCTCGATGTGGCGCACGGTGTCGTAGCCGAAGTAGCCGGCCAGGCCGCCGCAGAAGCGCGGCATGCCGGGGCGCAGCGCCACCTTGAAGCGGCGCTGGTAGGCCTCGATGAAGTCCAGCGGGTTGCCGGCCACGGTTTCCACCACCTCGCCGTCGCGCACCACCTCGGTCCGCGCGGCGGCGCCAAAACCATGGGCACGCAGCCAGACCCGCGCCGGCAGGCCGATGAAGCTGTAGCGGCCAAAGCGCTCGCCGCCCACCACGGACTCAAGCAAAAAGCTGTTGCGCCCGCCGTCCTGCACGTGGGCCAGCTTCAAATACAGCGACAAGGGGGTTTCGAGGTCCGCAAACGCTTCGGTGGACAGCGGGATGCGGTTGTAGCCCTGGCGGGCCAGGTCCTGGAATTCGGTTTCGGTGATCACGGGTGAGCCTCCTGCAGCTCGGCCCCGGGCAGCGGGGCGGCGTTCATTCAACCAGTGCCCCGGGCGGGGCGTGAGGGCGCGGCAGACGGCAAGCACCGCGGGCCGCGCGGTGGGTCTGGCGACCCAGGGGAGTGGCGCGCAACTTATGGCTTGCGCCAGGGCCAGGCCTCCCGGCCGCATTGCGGGGCCAGGCGGGCGGTGAAGCGGATGCCGTGAATGAACATGGTCCACAGTGTAGCAAAGGCCGATGGCCCGTCGCCCCTGCGTCGCCGGTGCGGCCGGTGCACAACGCCCCCCGCCGGCCGGACTGGGCGCGGCCGGCTTGGCGCTCTATGATGGCGGGTTGCCCTTTTGACGGACAGACCCCGTGACCGAGCCGCTCCCCACCCCGCCCGCCCTTGCGCCCTTGCCGGCCGATGCCGTCCACGGCACGGCCGCCGGCCCCTACCTGCGCGACGCCTGGCGCCAGCCCGTGCTCAGTGTGCGCGGCGCCCGCACCCACAACCTCAAGAACATCGACCTGGACATCCCCAAGCACGCGCTGGTGGTGATCACGGGGCTGAGCGGTTCGGGCAAGTCCAGCCTGGCGTTCGACACGCTGTACGCCGAGGGCCAGCGCCGCTACGTGGAAAGCCTGAGCGCCTACGCGCGCCAGTTCCTGCAGCTGATGGACAAGCCCGACGTCGATTTGATCGAAGGCCTGTCGCCGGCCATCAGCATCGAGCAGAAGGCCACCAGCCACAACCCGCGCTCCACCGTGGGCACGGTGACCGAAATCCACGACTACCTGCGCCTGCTGTTCGCCCGCGCCGGCACGCCGCACTGCCCCGAGCACGACCTGCCGCTGCAGGCCCAGACGGTGAGCCAGATGGTGGACCACGTGCTGGCCCTGCCCGAAGACACCAAGCTGATGGTGCTGGCCCCGATCGCGCGCGACCGCAAGGGCGAGTTTGCCGACACGCTGGCCGAGCTGCAGGCCCAAGGCTACGTGCGCTTTCGCCTGAACGGGCAGGTACTGGACGCGGCCGACATGCCGGCGCTGAACAAGCAGGAAAAGCACGATCTGGACGTGGTGGTGGACCGCCTGAAAGTCAGAACAGACGCGCAGCAACGTCTGGCCGAAAGCTTCGAGGCCGCGCTGAAGCTGGCCGATGGCCGCGCGATTGCGCTGGAAATGGACAACGGCGCCGAGCACCTGTTCAGCGCGCGCTTTGCCTGCCCGCTGTGCAGCTACGCGCTGAGCGAGCTGGAACCGCGCCTGTTTTCGTTCAACTCGCCGGTGGGCGCCTGCCCCACCTGCGACGGCCTGGGCCACACCGAGGTGTTCGACCCGGCGCGCGTGGTCGCCTTCCCCACGCTGAGCCTGGCCAGCGGCGCCATCAAGGGCTGGGACCGGCGCAACGGCTACTACTTTGCCATGGTGGAAAGCCTGGCCGCCCACTACGGCTTCGACGCCGAAGCGCCGTGGGAACAGCTGCCCGAGCACGTGCAGCAGGTGCTGCTGTACGGCTCCTGCAGCGAGGCGATTGCCTTCAGCTACGTGATGGACTCGGGCGCCTCGGCCGGCAAACGCGTGACCAAGAGCCACCCGTTCGAGGGCATTGTGCGCAACTTCGAGCGCCGCTACCGCGAAACCGACAGCGCCACCGTGCGCGAGGAACTGGCGCGCTACCGCGCCACCCACGCCTGTCCCAGTTGCCACGGCACCCGGCTGCGCAAGGAGGCGCGCCACGTGTTCGTGGGCGCTGGCGAGCAGCGGCGCGCCATTTTCGACATTGGCCGCATCACGCTGGCCCAGGCACAGGCCTATTTTCAGTCGCTGCAACTCACCGGCGCCAAGGCCGAGATCGCCGACAAGGTGGTGCGTGAAATCGCGTCACGGCTGAAGTTCCTGAACGACGTGGGCCTGAACTACCTGAGCCTGGACCGCAGCGCCGAAACCCTGAGCGGCGGCGAGGCCCAGCGCATCCGGCTGGCTTCACAAATCGGCTCCGGCCTGACCGGCGTGATGTACGTGCTGGACGAGCCCAGCATCGGCCTGCACCAGCGCGACAACGACCGGCTGATCGACACCCTGAAACACCTGCGCGACCTGGGCAACAGCGTGCTGGTGGTGGAGCACGACGAGGACATGATCCGCGCGGCGGACCACGTGATCGACATGGGCCCGGGGGCCGGCGTGCACGGCGGCCGGGTGATGGCGCAGGGCAGTTGCGCCGAGGTGATGGCCACACCGGGCTCGCTGACCGGGCAATACCTCAGCGGTATCAAGGCGATTGCAGTGCCCGCCCGCCGCACGCCGTGGCTGCCCGAGAAAGCGCCCGAGCCCGTGGCACCGGCCAAAAAAGGCGCCAAGGCGAGCGCCTGGCCCAGCAAAAAAACGGTGGCCGCCCCCAGCGCCAGCGGTCTGCAAACCCTGCGCGTGGTGGGCGCCCGTGGCCACAGCCTGCAACAGGTCACGGTGGACTTTCCCGTGGGGCTGTTCACCTGTGTGACGGGGGTGAGCGGCTCGGGCAAATCGACCCTGGTCAACGACACGCTGTACCGCGCCGTGTCGCAGCACCTGTACCGCAGCCACGACGAGCCGGAGGCACACGAGGCCATCGAAGGGCTGGAGCACTTTGACAAGGTGATCAACGTGGACCAGAGCCCGATCGGGCGCACGCCGCGCAGCAACCCGGCCACCTACACCGGCCTGTTCACCGGCATTCGCGAACTGATGGCCGAGGTGCCGACGGCACGCGAACGCGGCTACGGCCCGGGGCGCTTCAGCTTCAACGTGGCGGGCGGCCGCTGCGAGGCCTGCCAGGGCGACGGCGTGGTGAAAGTGGAAATGCACTTCCTGCCCGACGTGTACGTGCCGTGCGACGTGTGCCAGGGCCAGCGCTACAACCGCGAAACGCTGGAGGTGCTGTACAAAGGCAAGAACATCGCGCAGATCCTGGACCTGACGGTGGAGCAGGCCCACGCCTTCTTCCACGCCGTGCCCACCCTACAGCGCAAGCTGCAGACGCTGCTGGACGTGGGCTTGAGCTACATCCGCCTGGGCCAGAGCGCGACCACCCTGTCGGGCGGCGAGGCGCAACGGGTGAAACTGGCCCAGGAACTGAGCAAGCGCGACACCGGCCGCACGCTCTACATTCTGGACGAGCCCACCACGGGCCTGCATTTTGGCGACATTGAACTGCTGCTGAAGGTGCTGCACCAGTTGCGCGACGCGGGCAACACCATCGTCGTCATCGAGCACAACCTGGACGTGATCAAGACCGCCGACTGGATCGTGGACATGGGGCCCGAGGGCGGCTCGGGCGGGGGCACGGTGGTGGCCTGCGGCACACCGGAGCAGGTGGCGGCCGAGCCGGCCAGCCACACCGGGCGCTATTTGCGCCGCCTGCTGCCGCGCTTGGGCGGCGGCGATCCGGTCGGTACCTGAGAGGGCCGAGGCCGGCACCGCAACCGGCCCGCTCCGCCCGGGTTCACAGCCCGGCCAGGTCCTCGATGGCGTCCACCACCAGGCTGGTTCCGACGGCGATCAGCAGGATGTCGGCCGCCACGCGCACGAACTTGTGGCCGGCGGGCGGTGTGCCCAGGCGTCGCTCGAGCTCGCGGGGCACCGGGTAGACCACCACCCCACTGGGCAAGGGTTGCCCCAGGTGCCACGCTTTGGCCAGGCCCGGGGGCCGACAGCCGTTCTGCTTTTTGGCCAGCCCTGGCGGACATTTGCCGGCCTGCACCCGGGGCGCGTAGTAGTCGCGCACCGCCCGGCGCTGTTCGTCGCCAAAGCGGATGCTCACGCCCAGGCTCGGCCCACCGATCTGCACCGTGCCCGACAGGCCGGACCGGTCGCGGTGGTCGGGCCCGTCGTGCGGGACTTGGGCGTGCACCTTGCCGTGACCGGGCGTGCGGTCCGACGCCACCCAGTCGGGCTTGCCGGCCCAGGCCGATCCGGTCACCAGCCACACGGCGCTGCAGGTCAGGACGGCGCGGACCCAGGGAGTTGCGGTGTTCGTCATGCGTTCATGGCTCCACGTGTAAGACAGGGGTGCATGCTAGCAGCGCAGCCCGCGCCGTGGCTCCGGGTTGTAAGCACATGCTTCCTGTCCGGCGTTTTCGTCACACCTGGCGACACATCCCCGGTGCCCGGGCTGCGGCAGGGGCATGGAAATTTGGCCGACAATGCCCCCAGGGCCGGCCTTGGCCCCACAGCTACGAGCACACCATGACCCCTTTTGACTTTGACCTGTTTGTGATCGGTGGCGGCAGCGGCGGCGTGCGCGCGGCACGCATGGCCGCACAGCGCGGCGCGCGCGTGGCCTTGGCCGAAGCGCTGGGCACCGACGGCCTGGGCGGCACCTGCGTGAACGTGGGCTGCATCCCTAAAAAACTCTACAGCTACGCGGCCCACTGTGCCGAGGCCTTCGAGGAATCGCACGGCTACGGCTGGGAAGGCGCCGCGCCCACCCTCAACTGGGGCACGCTCAAGGCCAACCGGGCGAAAGAAATTGGCCGGCTCAACGGCGTGTACGCGAACCTGCTGCGCGGCTCGGGCGTGACCGTGGTCAACGGCTATGCCCAGTTGCAGGACGCCCACACCGTGCGCGTGGCCACGCTCAACGCCGACGGCTCGGCCGGCCACCAGACGCTGACCGCCGAACGCCTGCTGATCGCCACCGGCGGCACACCGCACGTTCCGCACTTCCAGGGGCGCGAGCACGTCATCACCTCCAACGAGGTGTTCGATCTGCCCGACTTCCCGCAACGGCTGCTGGTGGTGGGCGGGGGCTACATCGCCTGCGAATTCGCCTCCATCTTCAACGGCCTGGGGGCCCAGGTGACGCAGTTGTACCGCGGCGAGCAGGTGCTGCGCGGCTTCGACGACGAGGTGCGCCACTTCCTGGCCGGCGAAATGCGCAAGCACGGCGTGGACCTGCGGCTGAACGCCGGCGTGGTGAGCCTGCACCGCGAAGCCGACGGCCTGCACGTACGGCTGGAAGACGGCAACCGCCTGGTGGTGGACGCCGCCTTGTACGCCACCGGGCGCGTGCCCAACGTGGTCGGCCTGGGGTTGGAGGCCGTGGGCGTGGCGCAGGGTGCGCAAGGTGCCATCGTGGTGGACGAGCACTACCGCACCAACGTGCCCAGCGTTTACGCGCTGGGCGACGTGACCGCCCGCGTGCAGCTCACCCCGGTGGCGCTGGGCGAGGCCATGAAGCTGGTGGACCACCTGTTCGGCCCCGCCGCCGGCCAGGCCCCGCGCGGCATGAGCTACGACCTGATCCCCACCGCCGTGTTCACCCACCCGAACGTGGGCACGGTGGGGCTGACCGAGGCGCAGGCGCGCGAGCGCTTCGGCCGCATCCAGGTGTTCCGCTCCGAATTCCGCGCGCTGAAACACACGCTGAGCGGCAGCCCCGAACGCACCCTGATGAAGCTGCTGGTGGACCCGGCCACCGACCGGGTGGTGGGCCTGCACATGGTGGGCGCCGAGGCCGGCGAGATCGTGCAGGGCTTTGCCGTGGCCATGAAGGCCGGCGCCACCAAGGCGGTGTTCGACAGCACCATCGGCATCCACCCCACGGCGGCCGAAGAATTCGTGACCATGCGCGAGCCGGTGACCCCGCCCGCGCCCTGACCCCAGCCGAGCCCGCCACCATGTTCGACAGCCCCCCCTTTGTGCCGCCGCAACGCCACACCGACCCGGCCGCCGCCCTGGCCCAGGTGCAGCGCCTGTACCAGGACGCGGTGGACCACCTGCGCCGCGCCCTGCGGGCCTTTGTGCTGGCCCCAGCACCGGGCGGCGACCCCATGCCCCGGGTGCGTGCCTGCTACCCCTTCGTGCGGCTGCACACCCAGACCGCCACCCGACTGCCCGCCGACGCCGGCCACGCCCGACTGAGCTACGGCTTCGTCGCCGGCCCGGGCCGGTTCGAGACCACGCTGACCCGCCCCGACCTCTACGCCGACTACTACCTGGAACAGTTCCGCCTGCTGCTGGACAACCACGGCGGCGAGCTGGAGGTGGGCGTGGGGCACCAGCCCATCCCGGTGCACTTCGCCTTTGCCGAACACGACCACGTGGAGGGCGACCTGACCGATGCCCACCGCGCCTGGCTGCGCGACGTGTTCGACCTGCCCGACCTGACCGCCATGGACGACGGCATCGCCAACGGCACCCACGACCCGGGTCCGCAGGGGCCCCAACCGCTGGCCCTGTTCACCGCGCCCCGGGTGGACTATTCCCTGCAGCGCCTGCGGCACTACACCGGCAACGCGCCGGCCTGGTTCCAGAACTTCGTGCTGTTCACCAACTACCAGTTCTACATCGACGAATTCGTGAAGCTGGGCCGCGCCGAGATGGCCCGCCCCGACAGCGAGTACCTGGCCTTTGTGGAACCGGGCAACGTGGTGACGCGGCGCCAGGGCCTGAGCGCCAGCGCGCTGCAAGCCCTGCAACCCCTGTGGAACGGCGAGCCCGGCGTCGAACCGCCGCGCCTGCCGCAGATGCCGGCCTACCACCTGCTGCGCGCCGACCGCAGCGGCCTCACCCTGGTCAACATCGGCGTGGGGCCGAGCAACGCCAAGACCATCACCGACCACATTGCCGTGCTGCG
>NZ_JAAQQT010000630.1:0-8757 GCF_011742065.1 Aquabacterium sp. A08 | reverse complement strand
TGCACGGCCAGCAGCGCCTTGTTGGCGGTGACCACGTGCTTGCCCGCGGCAATCGCCTCCAGCACCAGCGCCTTGGCGATGCCGTAGCCGCCGATCAGCTCGATCACGATGTCGATCTCGGGGTTGGCGATGACCTGGCGGGCGTCGTTGACCACGGTCACACCCTCGCCCACCACCGCTTGCGCGCGGGCCACGTCCAGGTCGGCGACCATGGTGATCTGGATGCCACGACCGGCACGGCGCTGGATTTCTTCCTGGTTGCGCTGGAGCACGTTGAAGGTGCCACTGCCCACGGTGCCAATGCCCAGCAGGCCCACTTGAATCGGTTTCATATCGGTCGGTTCTCGGTCAAAAAACGGGTAACGGTGGGGCCAGCGGCTCAGGTGCCGTGGCGCTTGCGGTAATGCCCCAGGAAGCGCGCGATGCGGCCCACGGCATCGGCCAGGTCGTCCTCGTGCGGCAGGAACACCAGGCGGAAATGGTCCGGCGTTGGGTAATTGAAGCCCGTGCCCTGCACAATCAGCACCTTCTCCTCGGCCAGCAACTCGTAGGCAAACTGCTGGTCGTCGGCGATGGGGTACATCTGCGGGTCCAGCCGGGGGAACATGTACAGCGCGGCCTTGGGCTTGACGCAGGTCACGCCCGGGATTTCGGTCAGCAGCCGGTGCGCCAGGTCGCGCTGGCGGCACAGCCGGCCGCTCGGCGCCACCAGGTCGTTGATGCTCTGGTAGCCGCCGAGCGCGGTCTGGATGGCCAGCTGCCCTGGCGTGTTCGCGCACAGGCGCATCGAGGCCAGCATGTTCAGCCCCTCAATGTAGTCCTTGGCGCGGCGCTTGTCGCCCGACACGACCATCCAGCCGGCGCGATAGCCGCAGGAACGGTAGTTTTTGCTCAGGCCGTTGAAGGTCACGAACAACAGGTCGTCGGCCAGCGAGGCGATGGAGGTGTGCACGTTGCCGTCGTACAGCACCTTGTCGTAAATCTCGTCGGCAAAGATGATCAGGTCGTGCTTGCGCGCCAGGTCCACAATCGCACGCAGCACCTCGTCCGGGTACAGCGCGCCGGTCGGGTTGTTGGGGTTGATGACCACGATGCCCTTGGTCTGGGGCGTGATCTTGCGCTCCATGTCGGCCAGGTCGGGCGTCCAGCCGGCGCCCTCGTCGCACATGTAGTGCACCGGCGTGCCGCCGGACAACGACACCGACGCCGTCCACAGCGGGTAGTCCGGCGCCGGCACCAGAATCTCGTCACCCGCGTTCAGCAGCGCGTTCATGCTCATGGTGATGAGCTCGCTGGCGCCGTTGCCCAGGTACACGTCGTCCACCGTCACCCCGGCAATGCGCTTTTCCTGGGTGTAGTGCACCACCGACTTGCGCGGCGCGAACAGGCCCTTGCTGTCGGTGTACCCCGCCGCGTTGGGCAGGTTGCGGATCATGTCCTGCAAAATCTCGTCGGGTGGCTCCAGCCCGAACACCGCCAGGTTGCCGATGTTGAGCTTGATGATTTTGTGGCCCTCTTCCTCCATCGCCCGCGCCTTGTCCAGCACGGGCCCCCGGATGTCGTAACAGACATTGGCCAGTTTGGCGGATTTCTGGATGGTGGGGGCGGGCATGGCGTCGTGGAGGTGAAACCTATAATTTCACCACACTTTTACAGGCACCCCGAATGAAGCTGCAACCCGACCGCGTGGACACCCTGTCCATCACCGCCCACGGCCCTGGCTGGGTCGCGGTCAACGGCCAACGCCGCGACGCCAGCGTCGTGGTCAGTTCCCAGGGCCGGCTGAGCGACTGGGATTGCCGCAGCGCGGCCGACCTGACCGCCGACCACTTCGCCCAACTGGCCGAGGACGGGCCCGAACTGGTCATTTACGGCAGCGGCGCGCGCCTGCGCTTCGTTTCCCCCGCGCTGCTGCGTCCGCTGATCGAACGGGGCATCGGCGTGGAAACCATGGACACCATGGCCGCGGCCCGCACCTACAACATCCTGGCTGGCGAAGGGCGGCGGGTGGTCGTGGCCCTGCTCATCGAGCCGAATTGAGCCTGGGGTTCACCCAGGCGGGGCTTAGGAGTAAAATACCGGTTTGCCTCAGGGACAAGGGTACGCGCCCGCACCGCGCGCACCGCGGCCGTTCTACCGAACGGCTCCGCCGCCCACTCATCACGCAAGGGATACGCTTCATGGCCGTTGTAGTCAACAAACCCATTCCAGAATTCGAAGCCAACGCCACCGGCGGCGTCAAGGTCACCAACCAGTCGCACCTGGGCCAGACCGTCATCCTGTATTTCTACCCCAAGGACAACACCCCGGGCTGCACCACCGAGGCCATGCAGTTCCGAGACAAGTACAAAGACTTTGTCAAAGCCGGCGCTCAGGTGTTTGGCGTTTCGCGCGACAACATGAAGTCCCACGACGACTTCAAGGCCAAACTGGAATTGCCGTTTGAGCTGATCGCGGACACCGAAGAAAAGATGTGCCACATGTTTGGCGTGGTCAAGAACAAGATCATGTACGGCAAGAAGGTCAAGGGCATCGAGCGCAGCACCTTCCTGATCGGCCCCGATGGCCTGCTGCTGCAGGAATGGCGCGGCCTGAAGGTCCCGGGTCACGTCGAAGACGTGCTCAAGGCCGTCAAGCTGCTGAAAAAAGCCGCCTGATGCCTGGCCCTGCCGTTCCATCGGCACGGGCGGGGCGTGGTGCATAATGAATCTATGCTTTTGAGACCACTCACGCACCGCATCGCCCCCCTGCCCCCAGCCGCCCGGTGAACCCTGGCGGCTTTTTGCTTTCTGGCCCCTGCCCCTGCGACTTTCGTTCACGCCCACGCTCATGCCCCCTCTGCCTCCCGCCCCCACCCGCAAAGCCGCCCGCGTCCAACCCAGCGCCGTGAACGAGGCCGCCGCCGCGCCGGTGCCGGACGCCGAATCCGCTCCAGCCACGGCCACACCGGCCCGCACCGTGCCCGCCCGCACCAGCCGCCGGGCTGCTGCAACCGCCTCCGCGGCACCGGCCGCACCGGCGGCCGCACGCCCGCGCCGCACCGCCGCGGCCCCACAGCCGGCGTTGCTGGCCGCACCGCCCACGCCGGCCGCCGAACCGGTGGCCGTGGCCTCCGCCGCCGCCAGCGCCGCCCCGCCCACCACCCGGGCCCCCGCCAAACGCAAGGCCACCAAAGCCCAGACCGGCCCGACCCGCCTGTTCGTGCTCGACACCAACGTGCTCATGCACGACCCGGTCAGCCTGTTCCGCTTCGAGGAACACGACATCTACCTGCCGATGATCGTGCTGGAGGAACTGGACAGCAACAAGAAGGGCATGAGCGAGGTGGCCCGCAACGCGCGCCAAGCCAGCCGCACGCTGGACAGCCTGGCGGCCCACAACGGCGGCGACATCGCCCAGGGCCTGCCCCTGGCCGCGTTGGGCAACAAAGACGCCAGCGGCGTGCTGTTCTTCCAGACGGAAGCGCTCAGCCACACCCTGCCCAGTGGGCTGCCCCAGGGCAAGGCCGACAACCAGATCCTGGGTGTGGTGCAGGCCCTGACCGACAAACACCCCGGCCGCGAGGTGGTGCTGGTGTCCAAGGACATCAACATGCGCATCAAGGCCCGCGCCCTGGGCCTGGCCGCCGAGGACTACCAGAACGACAAGGCGCTGGACGACGACGAACTGCTCTACACCGGCGCCCTGCCCCTGCCGGCCGACTTCTGGACGCGCCAGAGCAAGACCATCGAAAGCTGGCAACAGGGCGGCCACACCTTCTACCGCATCGGCGGGCCGATCGCCGAGCAGATGGTGATCAACCAGTTCGTCTACTTTGAGGCGCCGGGTGAGCCGCCGCTGTACGCGCGCGTGACCGAGGTGCGCGGCAAAACCGCCGTGCTCAAGACCCTGAAGGACTACACCCACCTGAAAAACGCGGTGTGGGGCGTGACCAGCCGCAACCGCGAGCAGAACTTTGCGCTCAACCTGTTGCTGGACCCCGAGATCGACTTCGTCACCCTGGCCGGCACCGCCGGCACCGGCAAGACGCTGATGGCCCTGGCCGCTGGCCTGACCCAGGTGCTGGACGAGCGCCGCTACACCGAGATCATCATGACCCGCGCCACCGTGAGCGTGGGCGAAGACATCGGCTTCCTGCCCGGCACCGAGGAAGAAAAAATGGGCCCCTGGATGGGCGCCCTGGACGACAACCTGGAATTCCTGGCCAAGGGCGAAGGCGGCAACGCCGGCGAATGGGGCCGCGCCGCCACCAACGAACTGGTGCGCAGCCGCATCAAGGTCAAGAGCATGAACTTCATGCGCGGGCGCACCTTCATGAACAAGTACGTCATCATCGACGAGGCGCAAAACCTCACGCCCAAGCAGATGAAGACGCTGATCACGCGCGCTGGCCCCGGCACCAAGATCATCTGCATGGGCAACCTGGCGCAGATCGACACGCCCTACCTGACCGAAGGCTCCAGCGGCCTGACCTACGCGGTGGACCGATTCAAGGGCTGGCCGCACGGCGGGCACATCACCCTGGCGCGCGGCGAACGCTCGCGCCTGGCGGATTTCGCCAGCGACGTGCTCTGAGGCACCTTCCCATGTGAACCACCCGGGCAGGCCCCGGGTTTTTTTGACCGTGCGTGGGGCCGCGCGTCAGAAATCGTCGGAATACCCGGCCAGGCTCTCGAAGCGGGTCAGCATGTTCATGAACGCCAGCTTGACCGTGCCCGTGGGCCCGTTGCGTTGCTTGCCGATGATGATTTCGGCCACGCCGGGCTCCTTGCAGGCGTCCTTGGTGTAGTACTCGTCGCGGTAGATGAACATGATGATGTCCGCGTCCTGCTCGATGGCGCCGGATTCGCGCAGGTCGCTCATCATGGGGCGCTTGTCGGTGCGCTGCTCCACCGAACGGTTGAGCTGCGACAGCGCAATCACCGGGCACTGCAGCTCCTTGGCCAGCATCTTCAGGCCCCGGGAGATTTCGCCGAGTTCGGTGGCGCGGTTTTCGCCGTCGCTGTTGCTGCCGCTCATCAGCTGCAGGTAGTCCACCACGATCAGGCCCAGCTTGCCGCACTGGCGCGCCAGGCGGCGGGCGTTGGCACGCAGTTCGCTGGGGGTCAGGCCCGGGGTTTCGTCGATGTGCAGCGACACGGTGCGCAGCCGCTCGATGGCCTCGGTCAGGCGCGGCCATTCGTCATCGGTCAGCTTGCCGGTGCGCAGGTGGCCCTGGTTGATGCGACCGATGGAGCCGACGATACGCACCGCCAGCTGCGCCGCGCCCATTTCCATGGAGAACACCGCCACGGGCAGGCCCTCGTTCAGCGCCACGTGTTCGGCGATGTTGATGGCGAACGCGGTCTTGCCCATGGACGGACGCGCCGCCAGCACCACCAGGTCGCCGGCCTGCAGGCCAGCGGTCATGCGGTCCAGGTCGATGAAGCCGGTGGGCACCCCGGTGATGTCGTTGGGGTTGTCGGCCATTTCCTGCACCCGGTCGAGCAGGTCCACCACCAGGGAATCCATGGACTGGAAACCCTGCTTCATCCGGCTGCCTTCTTCGCCGATGTTGAAGATTTTCTGCTCGGCCTCGTCCAGGATGTTGGCCACCGCCTTGCCCTTGGGGTTGAAGGCGTTGGTGGCGATCTCGTCGCTGACGGTGATGAGCTTGCGCAGAATGGCGCGCTCGCGCACGATCTCGGCGTAGCGCCGGATGTTGGCCGCGCTCGGCACGTACTGTGCCAGGGTGTTCAGGTAGGTCAAGCCCCCCACCTCGTCGGCCTTGCCCTGGCTGCTCAGGTGCTCGAACACGGTGATCACATCGGCCGGCTTGTTGGCGTTGATCAGCGCGGCGATGGCGCCGTAGATCAGCTGGTGCTCGGCGCGGTAGCAGTCCGACTCTTTCACCAGGTCGGCCACGCGGTCCCAAGCGGCGTTGTCCAGCAGCAGGCCACCGAGCACGCTGGATTCGGCCTCGATGGAGTGCGGGGGCACGCGCAGCTGGGCGATCTGGCGGTCTGCGCTGTAGGGCAGGCCCTGCGGTTCGAGTTCGTCCAGGGGAAAAATGTCAGACATGGAGATCCTCACGCCGCGTGGGCCTGGGGCCCCAGACACACGCACCGGCGGGCCAGGTGGCCGCAACAATCGAAAAACCCTTGCAAATCAGAGACTTACAAGGGCTTTGAAGGATGCCAACCCACGGACTGGCATCGCCAAACTATAGCACAGCCGGCCCGAAAAGCGGTCGTGGTGCCACGGGTCCACAGCCCGGTCCTGCACGGTATGACCCGCACGCGCCAGCGGGGCGATGCATGAACCGGCGTTTCACCCAAATGGCCCACGGCGCAACATAATTGCGCCATTGCCCCCGAGACCACCCCCCATGCCCACCAACGAACTGGACCGCATCGACCTGCGCATGCTCGCGCACCTGCAAACCCACGCGCGCAGCACCAACCTGGAGCTGGCCGAAGTGGTGAGCCTGTCGCCGGCGCAGTGCCTGCGCCGCCACCGCCGGCTGGAGGAGGAGGGCTACATCCAGCGCTACGAAACCCGCCTGAGCGCGCCGCGCATGGGCCTGACGGTGGTGGCTTTCATCCACGTGTCCATGGAGCGCGGGCACGTGCGCGAGCTGCATCACTTCAAGGACCTGGTGGGCAGCCTGGACGACGTGCTGGAGTGCTATTCGGTGACCGGCGACTTCGACTACATGCTCAAGGTGACGGCGCGGGACCTGCCCTCGCTGTCGCGCTTCCTCATGGACACGCTGATGAAACTGCCCGGCGTGGCGGCGGTGCGCTCCAGCGTGTGCATGGACGAAATCAAGTGCACCAGCGCCCTGCCACTGCCAGGCTGAGCCCCACTTGAGCCCCAGGCCTGCCCCAATGAAGGGGCAGACCGCGCTCCGGTCAGGGAACTGGCGCGCACCGGGCCGCCACGGAGGCGGACCCGGTCAGGCTCAACGCTTGGAGGGCGGCAGATCGGTACACGACCCGTGCGCCACCTCCGCCGCCATGCCGATGCTCTCGCCCAGCGTGGGGTGCGGGTGGATGGTCTTGCCGATGTCCACCGCGTCGGCGCCCATCTCGATGGCCAGCGCAATCTCGCCGATCATGTCACCGGCGTGCGTGCCCACGATGCCGCCGCCCAGGATCTTGCCGTGGCCGTGGGCCTCGGGCGAGTCGTCGAACAGCAGCTTGGTGTAGCCCTCGTCGCGGCCGTTGGCAATCGCGCGGCCCGAAGCCGTCCAGGGGAACAGCCCCTTCTTGACCTTGATGCCCTGGGCCTTGGCCTGATCCTCGGTGAGGCCCACCCAGGCGACCTCGGGGTCGGTGTAGGCCACGCTGGGGATCACGCGGGCGTTGAAGGCGGCTGCCGCCAGCTCTTTGTTGCCCTGCAGTTCCCCGGCGATCACCTCGGCCGCCACGTGCGCCTCGTGCACCGCCTTGTGCGCCAGCATGGGCTGGCCCACGATGTCACCGATGGCGAAGATGTGCGGCACGTTGGTGCGCATCTGGATATCAACATTGATGAAGCCACGGTCCGTCACGGCCACGCCGGCCTTGTCGGCGGCGATCTTCTTGCCGTTGGGCGTGCGGCCCACGGCCTGCAAGACCAGGTCGTAGGTGCCTTCGCTCTTGCTGCCATCCAGGCCCTCGAACTGCACCTGGATGCCTTCGGGCGTGGCCGTGGCACCCACGGTCTTGGTCTTCAACATGATGTGGTCGAAGCGGCCCTTGTTCATCTTCTCCCAGACCTTGACCAGGTCGCGGTCGGCACCCTGCATCAGGCCGTCCATCATCTCGACCACGTCCAGGCGCGCGCCGAGCGTGCTGTAGACCGTGCCCATCTCCAGGCCGATGATGCCGCCACCGACGATGAGCATCTTCTTGGGCAAGCCCGTGAGCGCCAGCGCGCCGGTGGAATCCACCACACGCGGGTCCTCGGGCATGAAGGGCAGGCGCACGGCTTGCGAGCCGGCGGCGATGATGCAGGTCTTGAAGGCCACGATCTTCTTGGTGCCCGTCTTCTCCTGCCCAGTGCCGGTGGTCTCTTCGACCTCCACATGGTTGGGGCCGACGAAGGCGCCGTAGCCGCGCACGGTGGTGACCTTGCGCATCTTGGCCATCGCCGCCAGACCGCCGGTCAGCTTGCCGATGACCTTTTCCTTGTGGGCGCGCAGCTTGTCGATGTTGACGCTGGGGGCGCCAAAGTCGACGCCCAAGTCGGCCATGTGGCTGACCTCGTCCATGACAGCGGCCACGTGCAGCAGCGCCTTGGACGGGATGCAGCCCACGTTCAGGCAGACGCCACCCAGCTGGGCGTAGCGCTCGACGATCACGACCTTCAGGCCCAGATCGGCGGCGCGGAAGGCGGCCGAATAGCCGCCGGGGCCGGCGCCCAGCACGAGCACGTCGCATTCGATGTCGGCCGAGCCGCCGAAGCTGGCGGCCGTGGGGGCCACCACCGGCGCAGCGGCCGGGACCGCAGCGGGTGCGGCTGCAGGCGCAGCAGCCGGTGCGGGGGCCGCTGCAGTGCCTTCCGCTTCCAGCACCAGCACCACCGAGCCTTCGCTGACCTTGTCGCCCAGATTGACCTTGAGCTCCTTGACCACGCCGGCGTGCGACGAGGGGATCTCCATCGAGGCCTTGTCGGACTCGACGGTGATGAGGCTCTGCTCGGCCTTGACCGTGTCGCCGGGCTTGACCAGCAGTTCGATGACCGCGACCTCGTCGAAATCGCCAATGTCGGGAACCTTGATGTCCATGAGTG
>NZ_JAAQQT010000629.1:0-8758 GCF_011742065.1 Aquabacterium sp. A08 | reverse complement strand
TGCACGGCCAGCAGCGCCTTGTTGGCGGTGACCACGTGCTTGCCCGCGGCAATCGCCTCCAGCACCAGCGCCTTGGCGATGCCGTAGCCGCCGATCAGCTCGATCACGATGTCGATCTCGGGGTTGGCGATGACCTGGCGGGCGTCGTTGACCACGGTCACACCCTCGCCCACCACCGCTTGCGCGCGGGCCACGTCCAGGTCGGCGACCATGGTGATCTGGATGCCACGACCGGCACGGCGCTGGATTTCTTCCTGGTTGCGCTGGAGCACGTTGAAGGTGCCACTGCCCACGGTGCCAATGCCCAGCAGGCCCACTTGAATCGGTTTCATATCGGTCGGTTCTCGGTCAAAAAACGGGTAACGGTGGGGCCAGCGGCTCAGGTGCCGTGGCGCTTGCGGTATTGCTCAAGGAAGTTGGCCAAACGGCCAATCGCCTCGCGCAGATCGTCTTCATGGGGCAGGAACACGATGCGGAAATGCTGGTTGTCCGGGTAATTGAACCCCGACCCCTGCACCAACATCACACGGGTGGCCCGCAGCACCTCCATGAAAAACTGGCGGTCGTCCTGGATCGGGTACATCTGCGGGTCCAGGCGGGGGAACATGTACAAGGCCGCCTGCGGCTTCACGCAGGTCACGCCCGGAATGGCGGTGATCAACTCGTAGGCCAGGTCGCGCTGACGGCGCAGGCGCCCCCCCTCACGGATCAGGTCGTTGATGCTTTGGTAACCCCCGAGCGCGGTCTGGATCGCGTACTGCCCCGGCACATTGGAGCCCAGCTTCAGGTTGGCCAACATGTTCAGGCCTTCGATGAAGTCTTTGGCGATCTCTTTCGGGCCTGAAATCACCATCCAGCCCGACCGGTAACCGCAGGAACGGTAGGCTTTGGACAAGGAGTTGAAGGTGAGCGTCAGCACATCGGTGGACAGGCTGGCCATGGCCGTGTGCTTCACGCCTTCGTACAGCACTTTGTCGTACACCTCATCCACCAGCAACACCAAACCGTGTTCGCGCGCCAACTGAACGATGGCCAGCAAGGTTTCATTCGGGTAGAGCGCCCCGGTCGGGTTGTTGGGGTTGATGACCACAATGCCCCGGGTACGGGACGTGATCTTGGCACGCATGTCGTCGATGTCGGGCAGCCACCCACGCTCCTCGGCACACACGTAGTGCACCGGCTTGCCACCGGCCAGACTGGTCGCGGCCGTCCAGAGGGGGTAGTCCGGTGATGGCACCAGCAATTCGTCGCCATCGTTCAGCATCGCATTGGACGCCATCACGATCAACTCGCTGGCGCCATTGCCCAAGTAGATGTCTTCCAGCGTCACGCCTTCAATGCCCTGCTGCTGGGTGTAGTGCATCACGGCCTTGCGGGCCGAAAAAATGCCCTTGCTGTCCGAGTAACCCGCCGAGTTGGGCAGGTTGCGAATCATGTCCTGCTGGATTTCCTCCGGCGCATCAAACCCAAACGGAGCCATGTTGCCGATGTTGAGCTTGATGATCTTCTGGCCCTCGTCCTCCATTTGCTTTGCCGCATCCACGATCGGGCCCCGGACATCGTACAGAACGTTGGCCAGCTTGGCTGATTTGCGAATGTTTTGGGCAGGCATAATGACACTCGAGTGAAACCTCTCATTTCACCACACTTTTCCCGGACCCCGACGATGAAGCTCCAACCCGACCGCGTGGACACCCTGGCCATCACCGCCCACGGCCCCGGCTGGGTCGCGGTCAATGGCCAACGCCGCGACGCCAGCGTCGTGGTCAGTTCCCAAGGCCGGCTGCGCGACTGGGACTGCCGCAGCGCGGCCGACCTGACCGCCGACCACTTCGCCCAACTGGTCGAGGACAGGCCCGAACTGGTCATTTACGGCAGCGGCGCGCGCCTGCGCTTCGTTTCCCCCGCGCTGCTGCGTCCGCTGATTGAACGGGGCATCGGCGTGGAAACCATGGACACCATGGCCGCGGCCCGCACCTACAACATCCTGGCCGGCGAAGGGCGGCGGGTGGTCGTGGCCCTGCTCATCGAGCCGAATTGAGCCTGGGGTTCACCCAGGCGGGGCTTAGGAGTAAAATACTGGTTTGCCTCAGGGACAAGGGTACGCGCCCGCACCGCGCGCACCGCGGCCGTTCTACCGAACGGCTTCGCCGCCCACTCATCACGCAAGGGATACGCTTCATGGCCGTTGTAGTCAACAAACCCATTCCAGAATTCGAAGCCAACGCCACCGGCGGTGTCAAGGTCACCAACCAGTCGCACCTGGGCCAGACAGTCATCCTGTATTTCTACCCCAAGGACAACACCCCTGGCTGCACCACCGAGGCCATGCAGTTCCGCGACAAGTACAAAGACTTTGTCAAGGCCGGCGCTCAGGTGTTTGGCGTTTCGCGCGACAACATGAAGTCCCACGACGACTTCAAGGCCAAACTGGAATTGCCGTTTGAGCTGATCGCGGACACCGAAGAAAAGATGTGCCACATGTTTGGCGTGGTCAAGAACAAGATCATGTACGGCAAGAAGGTCAAGGGCATCGAGCGCAGCACCTTCCTGATCGGCCCCGATGGCCTGCTGCTGCAGGAATGGCGCGGCCTGAAGGTCCCGGGTCACGTCGAAGACGTGCTCAAGGCCGTCAAGCTGCTGAAAAAAGCCGCCTGATGCCTGGCCCTGCCGTTCCATCGGCACGGGCGGGGCGTGGTGCATAATGAATCTATGCTTTTGAGACCACTCACGCACCGCATCGCCCCCCTGCCCCCAGCCGCCCGGTGAACCCTGGCGGCTTTTTGCTTTCTGGCCCCTGCCCCTGCGACTTTCGTTCACGCCCACGCTCATGCCCCCTCTGCCTCCCGCCCCCACCCGCAAAGCCGCCCGCGTCCAACCCAGCGCCGTGAACGAGGCCGCCGCCGCGCCGGTGCCGGACGCCGAATCCGCTCCAGCCACGGCCACACCGGCCCGCACCGTGCCCGCCCGCACCAGCCGCCGGGCTGCTGCAACCGCCTCCGCGGCACCGGCCGCACCGGCGGCCGCACGCCCGCGCCGCACCGCCGCGGCCCCACAGCCGGCGTTGCTGGCCGCACCGCCCACGCCGGCCGCCGAACCGGTGGCCGTGGCCTCCGCCGCCGCCAGCGCCGCCCCGCCCACCACCCGGGCCCCCGCCAAACGCAAGGCCACCAAAGCCCAGACCGGCCCGACCCGCCTGTTCGTGCTCGACACCAACGTGCTCATGCACGACCCGGTCAGCCTGTTCCGCTTCGAGGAACACGACATCTACCTGCCGATGATCGTGCTGGAGGAACTGGACAGCAACAAGAAGGGCATGAGCGAGGTGGCCCGCAACGCGCGCCAAGCCAGCCGCACGCTGGACAGCCTGGCGGCCCACAACGGCGGCGACATCGCCCAGGGCCTGCCCCTGGCCGCGTTGGGCAACAAAGACGCCAGCGGCGTGCTGTTCTTCCAGACGGAAGCGCTCAGCCACACCCTGCCCAGTGGGCTGCCCCAGGGCAAGGCCGACAACCAGATCCTGGGTGTGGTGCAGGCCCTGACCGACAAACACCCCGGCCGCGAGGTGGTGCTGGTGTCCAAGGACATCAACATGCGCATCAAGGCCCGCGCCCTGGGCCTGGCCGCCGAGGACTACCAGAACGACAAGGCGCTGGACGACGACGAACTGCTCTACACCGGCGCCCTGCCCCTGCCGGCCGACTTCTGGACGCGCCAGAGCAAGACCATCGAAAGCTGGCAACAGGGCGGCCACACCTTCTACCGCATCGGCGGGCCGATCGCCGAGCAGATGGTGATCAACCAGTTCGTCTACTTTGAGGCGCCGGGTGAGCCGCCGCTGTACGCGCGCGTGACCGAGGTGCGCGGCAAAACCGCCGTGCTCAAGACCCTGAAGGACTACACCCACCTGAAAAACGCGGTGTGGGGCGTGACCAGCCGCAACCGCGAGCAGAACTTTGCGCTCAACCTGTTGCTGGACCCCGAGATCGACTTCGTCACCCTGGCCGGCACCGCCGGCACCGGCAAGACGCTGATGGCCCTGGCCGCTGGCCTGACCCAGGTGCTGGACGAGCGCCGCTACACCGAGATCATCATGACCCGCGCCACCGTGAGCGTGGGCGAAGACATCGGCTTCCTGCCCGGCACCGAGGAAGAAAAAATGGGCCCCTGGATGGGCGCCCTGGACGACAACCTGGAATTCCTGGCCAAGGGCGAAGGCGGCAACGCCGGCGAATGGGGCCGCGCCGCCACCAACGAACTGGTGCGCAGCCGCATCAAGGTCAAGAGCATGAACTTCATGCGCGGGCGCACCTTCATGAACAAGTACGTCATCATCGACGAGGCGCAAAACCTCACGCCCAAGCAGATGAAGACGCTGATCACGCGCGCTGGCCCCGGCACCAAGATCATCTGCATGGGCAACCTGGCGCAGATCGACACGCCCTACCTGACCGAAGGCTCCAGCGGCCTGACCTACGCGGTGGACCGATTCAAGGGCTGGCCGCACGGCGGGCACATCACCCTGGCGCGCGGCGAACGCTCGCGCCTGGCGGATTTCGCCAGCGACGTGCTCTGAGGCACCTTCCCATGTGAACCACCCGGGCAGGCCCCGGGTTTTTTTGACCGTGCGTGGGGCCGCGCGTCAGAAATCGTCGGAATACCCGGCCAGGCTCTCGAAGCGGGTCAGCATGTTCATGAACGCCAGCTTGACCGTGCCCGTGGGCCCGTTGCGTTGCTTGCCGATGATGATTTCGGCCACGCCGGGCTCCTTGCAGGCGTCCTTGGTGTAGTACTCGTCGCGGTAGATGAACATGATGATGTCCGCGTCCTGCTCGATGGCGCCGGATTCGCGCAGGTCGCTCATCATGGGGCGCTTGTCGGTGCGCTGCTCCACCGAACGGTTGAGCTGCGACAGCGCAATCACCGGGCACTGCAGCTCCTTGGCCAGCATCTTCAGGCCCCGGGAGATTTCGCCGAGTTCGGTGGCGCGGTTTTCGCCGTCGCTGTTGCTGCCGCTCATCAGCTGCAGGTAGTCCACCACGATCAGGCCCAGCTTGCCGCACTGGCGCGCCAGGCGGCGGGCGTTGGCACGCAGTTCGCTGGGGGTCAGGCCCGGGGTTTCGTCGATGTGCAGCGACACGGTGCGCAGCCGCTCGATGGCCTCGGTCAGGCGCGGCCATTCGTCATCGGTCAGCTTGCCGGTGCGCAGGTGGCCCTGGTTGATGCGACCGATGGAGCCGACGATACGCACCGCCAGCTGCGCCGCGCCCATTTCCATGGAGAACACCGCCACGGGCAGGCCCTCGTTCAGCGCCACGTGTTCGGCGATGTTGATGGCGAACGCGGTCTTGCCCATGGACGGACGCGCCGCCAGCACCACCAGGTCGCCGGCCTGCAGGCCAGCGGTCATGCGGTCCAGGTCGATGAAGCCGGTGGGCACCCCGGTGATGTCGTTGGGGTTGTCGGCCATTTCCTGCACCCGGTCGAGCAGGTCCACCACCAGGGAATCCATGGACTGGAAACCCTGCTTCATCCGGCTGCCTTCTTCGCCGATGTTGAAGATTTTCTGCTCGGCCTCGTCCAGGATGTTGGCCACCGCCTTGCCCTTGGGGTTGAAGGCGTTGGTGGCGATCTCGTCGCTGACGGTGATGAGCTTGCGCAGAATGGCGCGCTCGCGCACGATCTCGGCGTAGCGCCGGATGTTGGCCGCGCTCGGCACGTACTGTGCCAGGGTGTTCAGGTAGGTCAAGCCCCCCACCTCGTCGGCCTTGCCCTGGCTGCTCAGGTGCTCGAACACGGTGATCACATCGGCCGGCTTGTTGGCGTTGATCAGCGCGGCGATGGCGCCGTAGATCAGCTGGTGCTCGGCGCGGTAGCAGTCCGACTCTTTCACCAGGTCGGCCACGCGGTCCCAAGCGGCGTTGTCCAGCAGCAGGCCACCGAGCACGCTGGATTCGGCCTCGATGGAGTGCGGGGGCACGCGCAGCTGGGCGATCTGGCGGTCTGCGCTGTAGGGCAGGCCCTGCGGTTCGAGTTCGTCCAGGGGAAAAATGTCAGACATGGAGATCCTCACGCCGCGTGGGCCTGGGGCCCCAGACACACGCACCGGCGGGCCAGGTGGCCGCAACAATCGAAAAACCCTTGCAAATCAGAGACTTACAAGGGCTTTGAAGGATGCCAACCCACGGACTGGCATCGCCAAACTATAGCACAGCCGGCCCGAAAAGCGGTCGTGGTGCCACGGGTCCACAGCCCGGTCCTGCACGGTATGACCCGCACGCGCCAGCGGGGCGATGCATGAACCGGCGTTTCACCCAAATGGCCCACGGCGCAACATAATTGCGCCATTGCCCCCGAGACCACCCCCCATGCCCACCAACGAACTGGACCGCATCGACCTGCGCATGCTCGCGCACCTGCAAACCCACGCGCGCAGCACCAACCTGGAGCTGGCCGAAGTGGTGAGCCTGTCGCCGGCGCAGTGCCTGCGCCGCCACCGCCGGCTGGAGGAGGAGGGCTACATCCAGCGCTACGAAACCCGCCTGAGCGCGCCGCGCATGGGCCTGACGGTGGTGGCTTTCATCCACGTGTCCATGGAGCGCGGGCACGTGCGCGAGCTGCATCACTTCAAGGACCTGGTGGGCAGCCTGGACGACGTGCTGGAGTGCTATTCGGTGACCGGCGACTTCGACTACATGCTCAAGGTGACGGCGCGGGACCTGCCCTCGCTGTCGCGCTTCCTCATGGACACGCTGATGAAACTGCCCGGCGTGGCGGCGGTGCGCTCCAGCGTGTGCATGGACGAAATCAAGTGCACCAGCGCCCTGCCACTGCCAGGCTGAGCCCCACTTGAGCCCCAGGCCTGCCCCAATGAAGGGGCAGACCGCGCTCCGGTCAGGGAACTGGCGCGCACCGGGCCGCCACGGAGGCGGACCCGGTCAGGCTCAACGCTTGGAGGGCGGCAGATCGGTACACGACCCGTGCGCCACCTCCGCCGCCATGCCGATGCTCTCGCCCAGCGTGGGGTGCGGGTGGATGGTCTTGCCGATGTCCACCGCGTCGGCGCCCATCTCGATGGCCAGCGCAATCTCGCCGATCATGTCACCGGCGTGCGTGCCCACGATGCCGCCGCCCAGGATCTTGCCGTGGCCGTGGGCCTCGGGCGAGTCGTCGAACAGCAGCTTGGTGTAGCCCTCGTCGCGGCCGTTGGCAATCGCGCGGCCCGAAGCCGTCCAGGGGAACAGCCCCTTCTTGACCTTGATGCCCTGGGCCTTGGCCTGATCCTCGGTGAGGCCCACCCAGGCGACCTCGGGGTCGGTGTAGGCCACGCTGGGGATCACGCGGGCGTTGAAGGCGGCTGCCGCCAGCTCTTTGTTGCCCTGCAGTTCCCCGGCGATCACCTCGGCCGCCACGTGCGCCTCGTGCACCGCCTTGTGCGCCAGCATGGGCTGGCCCACGATGTCACCGATGGCGAAGATGTGCGGCACGTTGGTGCGCATCTGGATATCAACATTGATGAAGCCACGGTCCGTCACGGCCACGCCGGCCTTGTCGGCGGCGATCTTCTTGCCGTTGGGCGTGCGGCCCACGGCCTGCAAGACCAGGTCGTAGGTGCCTTCGCTCTTGCTGCCATCCAGGCCCTCGAACTGCACCTGGATGCCTTCGGGCGTGGCCGTGGCACCCACGGTCTTGGTCTTCAACATGATGTGGTCGAAGCGGCCCTTGTTCATCTTCTCCCAGACCTTGACCAGGTCGCGGTCGGCACCCTGCATCAGGCCGTCCATCATCTCGACCACGTCCAGGCGCGCGCCGAGCGTGCTGTAGACCGTGCCCATCTCCAGGCCGATGATGCCGCCACCGACGATGAGCATCTTCTTGGGCAAGCCCGTGAGCGCCAGCGCGCCGGTGGAATCCACCACACGCGGGTCCTCGGGCATGAAGGGCAGGCGCACGGCTTGCGAGCCGGCGGCGATGATGCAGGTCTTGAAGGCCACGATCTTCTTGGTGCCCGTCTTCTCCTGCCCAGTGCCGGTGGTCTCTTCGACCTCCACATGGTTGGGGCCGACGAAGGCGCCGTAGCCGCGCACGGTGGTGACCTTGCGCATCTTGGCCATCGCCGCCAGACCGCCGGTCAGCTTGCCGATGACCTTTTCCTTGTGGGCGCGCAGCTTGTCGATGTTGACGCTGGGGGCGCCAAAGTCGACGCCCAAGTCGGCCATGTGGCTGACCTCGTCCATGACAGCGGCCACGTGCAGCAGCGCCTTGGACGGGATGCAGCCCACGTTCAGGCAGACGCCACCCAGCTGGGCGTAGCGCTCGACGATCACGACCTTCAGGCCCAGATCGGCGGCGCGGAAGGCGGCCGAATAGCCGCCGGGGCCGGCGCCCAGCACGAGCACGTCGCATTCGATGTCGGCCGAGCCGCCGAAGCTGGCGGCCGTGGGGGCCACCACCGGCGCAGCGGCCGGGACCGCAGCGGGTGCGGCTGCAGGCGCAGCAGCCGGTGCGGGGGCCGCTGCAGTGCCTTCCGCTTCCAGCACCAGCACCACCGAGCCTTCGCTGACCTTGTCGCCCAGATTGACCTTGAGCTCCTTGACCACGCCGGCGTGCGACGAGGGGATCTCCATCGAGGCCTTGTCGGACTCGACGGTGATGAGGCTCTGCTCGGCCTTGACCGTGTCGCCGGGCTTGACCAGCAGTTCGATGACCGCGACCTCGTCGAAATCGCCAATGTCGGGAACCTTGATGTCCATGAGTG
>NZ_JAAQQT010000628.1:0-35132 GCF_011742065.1 Aquabacterium sp. A08 | reverse complement strand
CAAGGTGCGGTGTTGCACATTGGTACAAATACTGAATGCTTATATTCTATAAACCGAATGAAAGACCCGGGTCCGGCCAGGGCCTCCCCAGGCCCCGGCCGACTCAGCCGCCGAGTGGGTGGCTCACTTGATCAGGGCCAGGACATCCCGAAACTGGGGGTGCTCGCAGCTCTGCAGCCACTCAAAGGCCACCATTTCACTGGTCACCAGCTCCACGCCGTTGCCCGCCAGGCGGTCTAAGGCCGCGTCGCGGTCGCGCTCGCGGCGCGAGGCGCACGCGTCGGTCACGACCCAGACGTCGAACTCCTGCTCGACCAGCCCCAGGGCCGTTTGCAACAAGCAAACGTGGGCCTCGCAGCCGGCCAGCACCACGGTGTTGCGTGCGGGCAGGGGCGCCGCCGGTTTTTGCAGGTGCTTGGGCAAACTGCGGGCGTTGCCCCCTCCACCGCCGCCACCAGCGCGGGCGGGCGGGCGCAGCGCCGCCACCAGGTCCGACTGGGTCGCGTCGAAGTGCATTTTGGGAAACGTCTTCTGGCACAGGGCGCGCACGGCGGGGTCGTTTTCGCCCAGCCGCGTGGGGTTTTGCTCGGTGCCCCAGACAGGCACCCCCAGCGTCTGCGCCACGCGCCCTAAAAACACCGCCCGCGCGGTGGCTTCCTGCCCACCGTGGATGGCGGGCATCAAACGGCCCTGGTAGTCCACCAACACCAATTGGCAGTCGTCAATGTCCAGTAGCATTCGGGTACTCCATGTCAAAAAATGCCTTCAAAATCGGGGTCCGCCATTGACCCGATGGGCCATATCCCCTAACCTCACGCCATGCGTCTGATCCGCTCTCTGCACCCTTGGGCCTGTGCCTGCGCCTTCAGCGCGGGTCTGGCTGTGGCCGGTGCGGCCTGGGCGGGGCCACAAGACCCGGTCGGGGACTTCCTGCACGCGCAAGGCTGGATCGAGGGGCCGGTTCGGGCAGAGCCTAACATGAGCCGACTGCCGTTGTCGGACCTCGTGCTGCACGCCATGGGTTTTGTCGGCACGCCCTACCAGTTGGGCGGCAACAGCGTGGACACCGGTTTCGACTGCAGCGGCTTCGTGCAGAACGCCTTCCAGCAAAGTCTGGGGGTGCGTTTGCCGCGGCGGGCGGTCGAGCAGGCACACGCCACCCAGACCATCGAGAAAACCGAACTCATTCCGGGCGACCTGGTGTTCTTCAACACCCTGGGCCGGGCCTTCAGCCACGTCGGCATTTACGTGGGGGAAGGACGCTTCATCCATTCCCCGCGCACCGGGGCCCAGGTGCGGCTGGAAAACATGAAGGAAGCCTATTGGCGGGCCCGCTTCAACGGTGCCCGCCGGGTGGAAGCCCTCGCGGCCGGGGCCTCCGCCTTGTTGAACCCCTGAGGGCCCAGCGGTCCAGCGCTCAGGCTGCCTGGGCTTTCTGCAGAATCGCGTAAAGCTGGTCCTTCAACTGCAGCTTTTCCTTCTTCAGGTTCTCAATCTCCACCGCGGAGCCACTGGCGATGTGACTCTCCATGTTCTTGATCTGCTGGTCGAGTTCGTTGTGCTTGTCGAACAGGCGGGTGAAGTGGTGGTCGTGGCCCTTGAGCTGGGTGATCAGGTCGCGGTATTCAGGGAACATTTTTACTCCAGAGGTGAGGAACACTCGGCCGGCCGACACAGCGGCACCGGCACAAGGGTCAATTTAACGCATCTGGCAGCGGGTGTGCAGGCCAACCCGCACACCCTTTGATGTGCCGCAAGGTTCAGCTGGCCTGTTTCACGCAGTCGGCGAAATAGGTCTTGCGACCGTCCAGCCCTTCCTCCACCACCAGGCCGTGGATGTCGGTCTCGAAGCCCGGGCAGGCCAGTGCGAACTCGCGCGAGAACTTCAGGTAGTCCACGATCTTCTTGTTGAACACCTCGCCCGGGATCAGCAGCGGGATGCCCGGCGGGTACGGGGTGATCAGCGCGGTGGTGATGCGGCCTTCCAGGTCGTCGATGGCCACGCGTTCGGTGTTGCGGTGGGCGATCTGCGAGAACGCGTCGGTCGGTTTCATGGCCGGTGTCAGGTCGCTCAGGTACATCTCGGTGGTCAGGCGCGCGATGTCGTACTTGGCGTACATCTCGTGCACGAACTGGCACAGGTCGCGCAGCCCCATCTTTTCGTAGCGGCGGTGCTTCTGACAGAACTCCGGCAGGATGCGCCACATCGGCTGGTTGCGGTCGTAGTCGTCCTTGAACTGCTGCAAAGCGGTCAGCAGCGTGTTCCAGCGGCCCTTGGTGATGCCGATGGTGAACATGATGAAGAACGAGTACAGCCCGGTCTTTTCCACCACCACACCGTGCTCGGCCAGGAACTTGGTGACGATGCTGGCCGGGATGCCGGTGGTGGCGAAATCGCCGTTCATGTTCAGGCCGGGGGTGACGATGGTGGCCTTGATCGGGTCCAGCATGTTGAAGCCCGGCGCCATGTCGCCAAAGCCGTGCCAGGACTCGGTGCCGTCGGCCGGCTGCACGCCTTCGCTGTCGGTGCGCTTGAGGATCCAATCCTTGGCCTCGCCCACGCCTTCGTCGGCCAAGTCCTCGGGGCCCCAAACCTGGAACCACCAGTCCTGCTCGCCAAACTCGGCGTCCACCTTGCGCATGGCACGGCGGAAGTCCAGCGCTTCGGCGATGCTTTCTTCCACCAGCGCGGTGCCGCCGGGCGGCTCCATCATGGCCGCGGCCACGTCGCAGCTGGCAATGATGCTGTACTGCGGGCTGGTGCTGGTGTGCATCAGATAGGCTTCGTTGAACAGGTGCCGGTCCAGCTTTTCGGTGGCCGAGTCTTGCACCAGCACGTGGCTGGCCTGGCTGATGCCCGCCAGCAGCTTGTGGATGGACTGGGTGGCGTACACCACCGAATGCTGGGGCCGCGCGCGCTTGCGCCCCATGGCGTGGAAGGCCCCATAGAAGGGGTGGAAGGCGGCGTGCGGCAGCCAGGCTTCGTCGAAATGCAGGTTGTCCACGTAACCGTCAAGCATGCCCTTGATGGTTTCGGTGTTGTAGAGCACCCCATCGTAGGTGGACTGGGTCAGCGTCAGGATGCGCGGCTTGACCGCCTGCGGGTCCACACCCTGCAGCAGGGGGTTGGCCGCGATCTTGGCCTCGATGGCCTCGCGGGTGAACTCGCTCTGCGGGATCGGGCCGATGATGCCGTAGTGGTTGCGCGTGGGCTTCAGGAAAACCGGAATGGCCCCGGTCATGATGATGCTGTGCAGGATGGACTTGTGGCAGTTGCGGTCCACCACCACCACGTCGCCCGGCGCCACGGTGTGGTGCCACACCATTTTGTTGCTGGTGCTGGTGCCGTTGGTCACAAAGAAGCAATGGTCGGCGTTGAAGATGCGCGCCGCGTTGCGCTCGCTCTCACCGATGGCGCCGTTGTGGTCCAGCAGCTGACCCAGCTCTTCCACCGCGTTGCAGACGTCGGCGCGCAGCATGTTTTCACCAAAGAACTGGTGGAACATCTGGCCCACGGGGGTTTTCAGGAAAGCCACGCCGCCCGAGTGGCCCGGGCAATGCCAAGAATAGGAACCGTCTTCGGCGTAGTCCAGCAGCGCCTTGAAGAACGGCGGCTGGATGCCTTCCAGGTAGCTCTTGGCTTCGCGGATGATGTGGCGCGCCACAAATTCGGGCGTGTCCTCGAACATGTGGATGAAGCCGTGCAGCTCGCGCAGGATGTCGTTGGGCAGGTGCCGGCTGGTCTTGGTTTCGCCGTACACGTAAATGGGCACCTCGGCGTTCTTGCGGCGCACCTCCTGGATGAACGCGCGCAGGCTTTGCACGGCCGGGTCTTCCTCGGGCGCGCCGGTGACTTCCTCGTCGTCGATGGACAGGATGAAAGCGCTGGCGCGGCTTTGCTGTTGCGCGAACTGGCTCAGGTCGCCGTAGCTGGTCACGCCCACCACCTCGAAACCCTCGGATTCGATGGCCTGTGCCAAGGCACGGATGCCGAGACCGGACGTGTTCTCGGAACGGAAGTCTTCGTCGATGATGACGATGGGAAAGCGGAATTTCATAGCGCCCGAGTGTACGGACTTAATGTGACAACGCACCCGCTCGGGCGCATTTTTGCCCCACAATGGACGCCAAACGTTGCGGGAAGCCCAACCCCGGGCGCCCGCTGGGGCAAAAGGCAATCGACATGGACGAATCGACCGTTTGGTGGCTGCTCGCCGGGGGCGCGGTGGCGCTGGAACTGGTGACCGGCACCTTCTTTCTGCTGATGCTGGCCGTGGGTCTGGCCGCCGGTGCCCTGGCCGCCCACGCCGGGGCCGACCCAACGCTGCAACTGGTGGTGGCCGCGCTGGTGGGGGGCGGGGCCGTGGTCGGCTGGCAGCGTTGGCGCCTGCGCCGCCGCCCCACGGCGCGCGCCAGCGAGAACCGCGACGTCAACCTGGACATCGGCGAAACCGTGCAGGTCCAGCAGTGGCAGTCCGACGGCACGGCCCGCGTGCGCTACCGCGGCGCCGAATGGACGGTGGCGCTGCAAAACCCCCTGCCCTTGCCTGGCCCAGGCGCGTTCCGCGTGGTGTCGGTGCACGGGAACCGACTCATCGTGCGCGCCGTCTGACCTTCTTCCCCTCTGTCCTCGAAAGCCCCCCATGGAACTCGCCTTTCTGCTCTTGGTCGTCACCGGCATCTTCATCATCAAGTCCATCAAGGTGGTGCCGCAGCAAAACGCCTGGGTCAAGGAACGGCTGGGCAAGTACGCCGGCACCCTCACGCCAGGGCTGAACTTTCTGGTGCCCTTCATCGACAAGGTGGCTTACAAGCACAGCCTGAAGGAAATCCCGCTGGACGTGCCCAGCCAGGTCTGCATCACCAAGGACAACACCCAGTTGCAGGTGGACGGCATCCTGTACTTTCAGGTGACCGACCCGATGCGCGCCAGCTACGGCTCGTCCAACTACATCATGGCGGTGACGCAACTGGCCCAGACTACGCTGCGCAGCGTGATCGGCCGGCTGGAACTGGACAAGACGTTCGAGGAGCGCGACATGATCAACGCCCAGGTGGTCAACGCCATCGACGAAGCGGCGCTGAACTGGGGCGTGAAGGTGCTGCGCTACGAGATCAAGGACCTGACGCCGCCGGCCGAAATCCTGCGCTCGATGCAGGCCCAGATCACCGCGGAACGTGAAAAGCGGGCGTTGATCGCGGCGTCCGAAGGCCGCAAGCAGGAACAGATCAACATCGCCACCGGCGAGCGCGAGGCGTCCATTGCCCGCTCTGAGGGCGACAAGCAGGCCGCCATCAACCAGGCCGAAGGCGAGGCCGCCGCCATCCTGTCGGTGGCCGAGGCGTCGGCCCAGGCCATCGAGCGCATCGCCCGTGCCATCCGCACCGACGGTGGCGACCAGGCGGTGCAACTCAAGGTGGCCGAAAAAGCGGTGGAAGCCTACGCTCGCGTCGCCGCCGACGCCAGCACCACCCTGATCGTGCCCGGCAACATGAGCGAAGTGAGCAGCCTCATCGGCTCGGCCATGCAAATGGTGAAATCCACCAAAGCGGGTGGCTGACGCAAAAAGCGGCCCGGTTTCGGTATAGAATCCAAGGCTACACGGAGAGGTGGATGAGCGGTTTAAGTCGCACGCCTGGAAAGCGTGTGTGGGCTAATCCCCACCGCGGGTTCGAATCCCGCCCTCTCCGCCAGAACATAGCCTAAGTGGTTGATCCACTTAGGCTTTTTTATTTTCTGGCTTGCCGTTATACGTCTGGTTCTACGGATCAGTCACGGCCGTATTGCATCGTTCAGGGCTTGAGTCTGACCCGGATTGGACTGCCTTGAGCGAGGCTTCTTGGTCAGGGCGGGTCAGAAGACGGCAGCGAAACGCCTTGTTCACCGTTTAGGTGCTCCTCGATGGTGTCCCCGATCCACGTCAGGCACTCGGTCATGTCGATGACCTGATCTCGCTCGTCACCAGCATCCGACTTCGGCGATTCCCCGGCCTCCAAGTGATCGTCATTGCTTGCTTGCCTGCGACTCGGGTTTGCATCAGGGGTCATCACTACCAACCCTGGCCGTGCCGCAGAAGCCTTCAGCACAGCCTGATGGTTTTCAAGGCCGTGCAGGATATGTTGCAAGCCGTCGATGGCTTCGGTCACAGTCGCAGCCACCTCTGAGGCCCAGGTTTGTAGCTCCGAAACTAACGTGGTGGGCGGAATCAACAAGCTGCCCTCTACCTCTGTGGTGCCTGTGAACACGGAAGCATTGCTGAACTTCCAGCCCTTGGCGGTCACCTGCGGAGCCAGTCGCTCGAAACACTCAGCGGTCAATGCCCGGTCGGTCGTGACCGTCAGTGACAACACCATGCCCTCGTACCAGACCGACTGCTCAAACCGAACCTCTGCGACTTGCACCTGTCCACAGTGCAGCCACAAGCTTTCGGGCGTCAGCGTCAAGCCCGCCTTGTTGTAACGCAGGTGATCTTTGGCATCCAGTTGTGGCCTCCATGCACGGCGCGCCCCTGCAGAGTCATTGGCGTTGCTCAGTTTTCGGCTGAGTTCATCGGCCAGCAGTTGCCACCACACCAGCCGCAATGCCGGTACGTCGGCGGTCGCCATGTTCATTTTTTCAAAGTACCAAATGGTCAGATCCAGCGTTTCCAGGCTCTCGCCAATCAGCGGTGCGATGTCATTGAAGGCGGTCACCAGACGGTCTTCCGGGATGCGCCTGCCCAGCACCCGCTGACCAAAGTTGATGACCCACACGTCGGGCTTGATGGTGGAGACCCCGCAGCGCAGCAACAGCCAGTGAAACACCGCGATGCCCATGCCTTTGACTTTGCCTTTGAAATCCCGCTCAAAGTCGGCCTGCCTCGCCCAAGCATGGAGGCTCGGCTGGTCGGTGACGCCGATAGAAGCCAGGAACGGCAGGAAGCGGCGCAGCAGCTCAATGCGTGTCCAGTGCTTGTTGCCCCAAAAAAACTGCGCGGCTGCCTTGTTGCCATCTTCAGTGTCCGGGTAGATGTTCAGGGCGTCTTGCAGTTGCTCGTGCGTGTGAATGTCATGCTGGTGCTGCACGTTGTGCTCGAAGTACTGCAATGCTTTGACCACCACCGGCTCCTGCATTTGAAAATTCAGCACCGTTTCCAGCACGTCTGACAGGTAGCTGGTCGGCTGACGCTGCTGGCGAATGAATGGCAAGTTGGCCGTGGCGATGAGCAGTTGCTGGAACTGCTCAGGGGTGAGTTGTTTCTTTTTCATGGGCATGTTGGCTGGGTATGTCGGCTGGAAGGAGGGGCTGTTGACTTCGGCTTTCATTCGGTCAAATCGACTTCCATGTCCTCTGCGGCGACGCTGCTGAGTGCCAGCACCGAGTCGATGACCACCTTGCAGGTGCCTTCCACGCTCAGGTAGCGGTGGCGCTTGTTTCGGTTCAGCGACACGTGAAGCACGGCATTCCACGGAGCCATCGGCACAGGTGGCGCGTCGGGATCAAGGATGAGCAAGGCATCGGGGTCTTGGTACTCGTCCGGTGCACTCACCCCCACGGCCACGACCCAATGGGAATAGTCGCGGTTCGATATGCCGACGATGCACACCCCATCGTTGTCCAGGCATTCCACCGCGTGTTCGAGCGCCAACTTGCGAATGAAGCGGCTGCGAACGGTGTCGGCAAAAGGCTCCAGCAAGGATTGAAGCTGCTTCGGTCGGCTGCCAGCGAAGTACACATCAGCGGCGCGTTTCCACAGCTTGGTCAGCGGCTTGCTGGCCGCTTTGGGGATGTCATCGAGTTCGTCACGCTCCACGGCACCGAGCAGTTGCAGTGCCATCAGGGCGCAGTGGGGGCCACACGCGCCGTCGATGGAGCTTTGGCGCAAGTGCAGCGGTTGTTGGTTGACCACCGGCCCTTGCAGGTCGGCGCTCAGACGGGAGTGGCAGCGGTAGATGCGGCTCATGGTGTTTTTCTCCGGGCAATAGAAGGCTCCACCCCATCCCCTGTCAGGTGGAGTTGGTCGTGTGCAATTGGGGGATCTGGGAAGGCTGGCGGCTGGGAAGCGGAGGATGGCTTGCCGTCAGACCGGGTGAATGTCAGCCGTTGTGAACGGCCTGGTTGACCTGCGAGGGTTACTTGATGACCAGTCGCTTGTCGCGTTCGAGGTGGGCGCCAGGCACTTCTTCGCCATCAAGCAACCGTTTGCGGATTTCGTCCTTGCGGATGGTGACGATGGTTTCCTTGACTTTGAACGCCTTCGGGATGGCGTCCTCGTCGTCGATCACGGTCCTGGGTGGGTTGTCACGTGTGCGGATGACGAACTCAGGGCTGTCGATTTCGGTAATGCCGGTTCGCACCAGTTGCACCAGCAGGTATTGCCGCAACCAGTCGATACGTCGCTCAAGTGACTTGCGGCGCTGGCTCATGCGCTGCTCGGCATCTTTGATCATGGCGGCTTCGCCTTCGCTTTGCTGGATCAGCGCGGCCACGTTCCAGGCCTTTTCTTCTAGGTCGCCAGAGGCACCTTCCAGCGTGTCGGCGATGACTTCCTCGGGCAGATCGTGGTCGGCCAGCAGTTGGGCGATGGCCAGGTATTCGTCGGCGAGCTTGTAGAGAGGGGTGTTCATGGGAGGCTCCTTTCTTTTGCATCAGTTGTGATGGCCAGCAGGGTGACTGGCTGAATGGGCAGCCGCTTCGGCATCGGCCCAATGACCCAGCTTCTTGTGCAAGGTGGTCAGCATGGGCAGTGGCAGTTGTTCAAGCCGTGACACTTGCCCTTTGGTGGCCTGGTGCAACCAGTTCAAGACGCGCTGCTCCGCAAAGCCGTGGTCGGCGATGGCCTCGCGCAGGTCTTGAAGTTGTTCGACACCGATCAACTCGTTGGTGGTCGCCAGGGGTTGTCGGGGTGGTGCCTTTGCGGCTGGACGTTGTGACGGTCGTGACAGTGGCTCCGCACAGCCATCGAAGTCAGCGCCCTCTGCAGCAGGACGGTCCTCCAGGTCTTGGGTGAACACCTCGCTGAGGCCTGCCAATCTGAGCGTGGCGTCGATGTGCGCCGACTTGGCGACCATCTTCAGGGTCTTGTTGAGGTCGCCGTAGTCTTGGCTCAGTTGCCGAGCGCCTGCGCCTTGTGCCACCACGTGACCATGTGCGTCACGCAACTCGCAGCGCAGCATGATGGTGCGGATGTCGGCTTGTGCCAGAAAGGCGTCTTCGTAGGCCGGCAGCGTCGGGTAATGCACCGTCATGCCCAACATGCCAGTGATCTTCTCTGCCCCGGCTTTGAAGAGTGCCGGCTTGCTCCAGTGGCCGGGGTCTTTGCATTCATGAACCCTGCCCATCCGAACCAACTGACAGCGGTCTTTGCCAGCGATGTGTATGCGACCGAAGTCCACCCCTTCCACCAAAGCGGTTCGCAGCCATTCCATCAGCAAGGCGCGGTTGCGTATGCGGCGATCCAGCCCGGCACTGAAGAACTCGGTGGGCAGGTCCAGTGGGGAGACGCTGATGGCTGAGCTGGCAGCAGTCTCCTGCACATGAGCCAAGTCAGAGCCCGATGGCGGTGGCGCAACTGCTACCGTGACTGGCAACACCGCTGCCTCTGCCGTAGGCGTTGTTGGCATCTCAAAAGGCACCTGCTCGTGATGCTCATGGTCGTACTGCTCGGCAGGCAGATCACCAGGTTGAAAGGGTTCGATGACGACCGGCGAGCGCCGAATGACGCGGCGCTTGGTGCGCTCGCTGGTCTGTGTGGCAGCGGCTTCTTGCTGCTGGCGTTGCAGGGTTTGAGCGAAAGCGGTCATGTCAGTACTCCTCAGGCAGCAGGAACGTGGTGGCACTGCGGTCGGCTTCGGTGATGAGCCAGATGCGGCGTTCTCCTTGAAGCCGGTAGCTGGACACAATGCGAGTGCCATGAACCAGTGCGGCCTCGTTGGCCTGGCGGTCCTCAGCTTCCAACTCGCCCCAATCGCCGAGGACGTGCCGAAACAGGTACTCAAGGGGTGAGGTGTTCAACGCCTCGAACAACGACAAGGCACCTGGTGTGGCGACGACCTTTCCCAAGGGGAACAAGGGGCGTTTGAGTTGTGTTTGTTTTGGCCATGCGGCGGCCTGACTGGTATCAGCCATGGTTTTTGCTCCAGAAGGATTGCGGGGAAGCCGGTCGGTGCTTGTGAGTCGTCACCGACCAGCCGGTGCGTCACCCCCCCCTCTGATGTGATCGCTGTTGGTTTTCGGTTTGCGATGGCCGAGTACCGTCACGGCCATGGTCAATTGCTGACCAAAGCACGGCGAACGAGCGCGCACAGCACGGCGACCGTGGTGCAAACACACGTGAACAGGATCAGGAAAGGGGGTCGCCCCGAGAGGGAGAAGATGGGGCGAGAAGGGTCAAGAAAGGCTCTATTGAGGCTTTCTTGAGGAGTTTTGACGCATTTTCAGTATATCAAATGCCGCCAATATGTCAAATTCGAGAAAATGGCCGCTACAGCAATCATACTGGAGTTATTGCATTGATATAAAACCCCGACAGTTGCTTTTACGAGTCGGCCATAGTCTATTATTTACCGAGTTCGGATTTGCATTTTGGTTCACCCAAAAGCTTGAACTGAGTTCGCGATTCTTTTTTCCTGACCAATCTGTGTGGTATAGAATCGCTGCTCAATCCCGTAAACCAGCAGCTTCAACTCTCCATCGCCCGGAATCTCGAATTGGCCTGTTTTTTCGTCAAGGGTGAGGGAGTTTTGACAATAAGCATTGATGTATAAAATCATTGCCTGCTTGTCTTGCGCGGGCAATGCGGCCAATGTTTCTAGCGCCAGCGCGATTCGCTTTCGATTCGGCTTTGAAACCTTTTCTGCATCAAAACCATTTGTGAGCTTTATGAATGGCTCCTTCAGAAATTGACGAACCTCTTCCTGGGTTGCCTCTTTGTAGAGCTCATCAATCCCAGGAAAGATGCTGGATATCGTTGCAAGACTCTTGAAAGCAAGTGTGTCAATCGCTGCCACATATATAGCATCTGGCTGAGAGTTGACCACAAGTCGTTGCTTGTCATCCTCAACTACTGCCGCATCGCCAAAAAATATGGTCTTCTGCTTCAGGAACAAAGAGGGTGTTACTTTTTGGAAATAAAGATCATCACCTTGAATGGCACAAAGGTAGGTGATGTCAGCGAACCTCTTCTTCGGAAGGTCGTTGTAGTTCTTTATGTCAATGTCTTTTTTTACGAAGTCTGGGCAGTAGTCTTGACCTGAAAAGTCTTTGACAATAAACCACGCATCTTCGTCCAAGTTGTGGTCAGTTTTGTAAGCCACACACAACTTTGGATCTAATTTTACAGCCTCAAATAAGGTCACATCCGAAATCAACTTGAAATGAGTCTCTTTTCGGAGTCTTTTCACTTTTGCGATCACATGATCCATTAAATCACCCCCTCTCTAAAAAAGTGTAGTTATTGATCCGAAATGCCCGTTGTATAACGACATCATCCGGCTTTTTGTACTTCTCTTTGCTGATGAGAAATATCGAGGCTCCCGTGCTTGTGGTGATTGTGTAAAAGTCGTATCCGTAAAGCAAGAAGAGAGGGTTGAAGTAAAGCGCCTGCGATTTGTAAGTAAATACAAAAAGAACACCATATACAAAAAAGAGTGTCTCCCAATTGCCGATACTTAGTGCCACAAAAAAATAGCCTAGATAGCTAGGGAGGAAGCTGTTATTTGCATGTTCAATACAGGCAACTTGCCCCCTCTTAAAATCATCCTTCCCGAGTAGCTTTCCCAATAAGAGACTCAGGCCGGTCAGGGCAATGGGCGCTGCCATGTAGAGCGCGTACGATAGAAATTTGGGAAATTCATCGAGGTACTTAGCGCCGGGGAAAAAGTGCGCTAAATCGTATCCTTTCTGAACAAGGAAAACTATTAAAAGCAATGATGTCGCATTGAAGGTGAGAAGAATTCTAAATATTCTGTTGAAGTCGAGTGAGGGGAAACCCACGATATTCTCCTTTTAGTGAGTCACGACTTCAACCATGAAAAATTCTGGTCGCAATATGGCACGATCATTTTTGCTCCAGTAAGCCATCCACATCCTTGAATTTGCCGTAAATCGCCGGGTTTTCTCCCACCGCCAGCGCCTTAAAGTGCGCCGCACCGCATTTGATCTTTCCGCTCTCCAGGTCACGCAGGTCGTCCTCGAACAGGCTGCTTTTCGTTTCCACGACAAAGTACAGGCGCTCTTGGCCGTCACGTTCTACCAGCACAGCCCAGTCGGGGTTGTACGTTCCCAATGGCGTAGGCACCTTGAACCAGCCTGGCAGCTTGGCATAGACCTTGATGGCCTCATTGCGCTCCAACGCCTCGGCGAAGTCGCGCTCGACCGTTGAGTCATACACCACGTGTTCGTAAACCGATTTCGTGGTGTCCTGCACCAGGTTCTTCAGGTAGCCCGTCAGCTCTTCGGTCTCGAAAAGCTCCTGGGCATAGAAATGCTCATCGCCAAGTCGCTGGTACTTGATACCGTCCACCAACGCCAGCCGCTTGCAGCGGTTGATGGCATCCGCAGCCAACTCGATGAACTGCTGCGGGTTGCGCTTGAAGTCGTTCAGTCGGTGGCTTTCGGTCAGGATGCGAGCAATCGTTTTGCGGGTGAGGTGTGTGCGATCCTGCAGCTCTGTCAGCACGTCAGGCAGTTCAATGTCACCCTCGTTCAAGGTGATCGAGTCAGACACTGACAGCAGGGACGCATCGACGCCGGCCTTGTTAATCGCCATGCCAGCCTTTTTCCATTGCAGCCGTGTCTTGGCAACGGGAGGGGCGTCGTTCAAGGCCTCAATACAGCGTTCAATCAGCTTCTCGTTGTCAAACTGCACCCGGTACGTGGTTTTGTGTTTGATGCGATCCCACAGGGCGCGGAATTCTGGGCTGATGAGCACCGACTTACGCACGGCAATCTGCTTGCGGTCATCGGCGTTCTTGACTTTCAGCTTGCCGGAAAGCTTCTTGAGCACCGCGACGACTTGTTGACGTTGTGCCTCGAACTCATTGGGCAACGACAGGGTGCCGTCCTTCAGCGCAGTCTTTAACGTGTCCTGCACCTTGCCCTTCTCATTGATGTAGCCCTGCGCCTTCAGGTGTACCCACAAGGTCTTGGAGGCCTCGAAGCCCATTGGCAGCACATCACCAGCGGCTTGCACCACGGCAATGCCAGCGAACTCGTGGTCTTGCACCACGCCAAACAGAATCCCGGTGTCTTTCTCGATGTCCTTCTGCAGGTTTTCCGCGAACTGCTCATAGCTTTCGGTGGCGATCACCGTCAGCGTGTTGACCTCGAAACCGCGCAGCCGCTCACCCTTTTGGTTCACGCACAGCCGCAAGCCCCGGCCAATTGTCTGCCTGCGCCAACGCTCGGTTTCGCGGGTTGAGAAGTTGCAGATCTGGAAGACGTTGGGGTTGTCCCAGCCTTCCTTCAGGGCAGAGTGCGAGAAGATGAACTTCAATGGCGACTCAAAGCTCAGCAGCTTTTCCTTGTCGCGCATGATGAGGTTGTAGGTGTCATCGTCAGCCGCTGTGCTGCCACTGGTGTCCTTGACCATCTCCACCGTCTTGCCACCGATCTTTTTCTTGTCGATGGAGAAGTAGCCGTTGTGCACCTCGTGGGCGGCCATGCTCAGGTCCACCTCGGCAAACAGGCTTTGGTAGTCGGGGTGACGTGCCCAGCGTTTGTATTCTTCCTCGAACATCAAGGCGTAGTCCCCCTTCACCGGGTTGCCTTGGTCGTCGTACTGGCGGTACTTCGCCACCTCGTCGATGAAGAACAGGCTCAGCACCTTCACCCCCAGCGGGCGCAGCCGTTTTTCCTTGTCTAGGTGCTCCTTGATCGTGCGGCGGATCATTTCGCGTTGGATGGCACTGGCGTCCACATCGCCCCAGGCTTCACCCACCCGCAAGTACACCTCGCTGCCAGGCACTTTCAGCTCCAGGTACTGATCGCCCTTAGCGGTACGGATCTCACCAATACGGATGTCGGCGTACAGCGGGCGGCCCGTCTCCTGCTCCAGGTCAAAACCGTCTTGCACTGTGATGACATCACGACGCACCACACCGGCTGCGTTCTCACGGTCCACTTCGATGCTGGCCGTGATGACGCCGCGCTTGTTGCTGACTGCCAGCAGCTTGACGTAGGGCTTGTTGTTGCCCCCTTGCACCGTGGCTGCCGCCACCTCGATCTGCTTCACCAGCCGCTGCTCGTAGGCATCCACAGCGTCGAGCCGGTACACCATGTTGTGCTTGTCAACGTGCGTAGCCGAATAGCGCAAGGTGCAGAGGGGTGACATGTGGGCCAAGGCCTTCTTGCCTTTGCCGTCCATGCCGCCGTCCACGCTTTGTGGCTCGTCCACGATCAAGATGGGTTGAGTACCGCGAATCAGGTCGATGGGGCGCTCACCGCCCGTTTTCTCACTGGCGCGGTACATCTTGTTCTTGGACTTTTCCCGGCGTTTGGCCTCGTCTGACTCTTCTGCCAGCGCGGCAGCTTCATCCCCGAACTTGTTGATGGCACCGACCGTGATGACCATGATCTGGATGTTCGGGCTGGTCGCAAAGTTACGCACCTGGCCGAGCTTGTCCGAGTCGTACTGGAAGAACTCGTAGCCTTTGGCGCCGGGGTACAGGGCCTCGAAGTGCTCACGGGTGATCTGCAGTGTCTTGTTCACCCCCTCTTTGATAGCGACCGATGGCACCACAACCACGAACTTGGTGAAGCCATACCGCTGGTTCAACTCGAACACGGTTCGCAAGTACACGTAAGTCTTGCCCGTGCCGGTTTCCATCTCCACGGTGAAGTCCAGCGGCAGGGACGCCGACAAAGGCTGAGACGGCGGCAGGCCATTGCGAAGCTGAACCTGTTGCAGGTTGGCATTCAGCTCTTCATCGACCACCAGTTGCAGCGCATTGCCAATGCCACCACTTTCAGTGAAGTGTTTGCCCTCAAAGCTCTGCTGAGCATCCCCACCCAGCGCCTGTGCGGTGACCGTGAAAACCGAGCGGCAGACCTCCTGACCACGGAACAGGTCACACACCGCCTCGATGGCCTCCCTTTGGTAGGGCAGGTCGGATTCAAAATGCAGCTTCATCACAGGCTCCGCACCTGCTTGATGCCATGCTGTTCAAGAATCGCGGCTAGGTTGCTCTTGGCAATGTCGTTCTCGAACGCGCTGTCCCGGAAGACGGCTGTGGTGTCACCCACGGTGCCTTGCTCTTCGCGCCAGGCGGCCATGCCCAGGGCAAGTGCCTCCGCTTCAGACGCCTTGATGCTTTCATCCAGGCAAGCCATCAGTACGCCCGCGCCGACGCTGTTGACTTGTTTACCAGCGATTTCGCGTACTTCGATGGGAACGCAAAGGTCGAGCCCGAGCTTGAGCAGGATTTCGTAGAGGATGTCGTCGCTGCTGCGGCCAGCCTCCAAATGATCCAACTGATCGAAAAGAGAAGACCTTAAATCATTAAAATTTGGGCTCCAAGCGCGGATATTTGACGTGTCGAGCTTAAATACCCGAAACCCTACATCAGGTGATTCGAGTGGGGCTTGGCCCTTAATCAAATCGCCTGCCCGACGAATTCTCTCCTTGGTAATCTCGGATATGGTTCGAGGGCGGCTAATTTGGTCGCAAAACTCCGCGCTTGCAGCCTGCTCCTTGGACGATAAATCTAATTGCTCCGGGAGCTGAATTAATATAAAACGTCTTTTTCCACCGTCTTTCATATTAATTTGAAATACTGCGTGAGCAGTTGTTCCTGAGCCTGCAAAAAAGTCAAGAACTACATCATCAGACCCAGGCTCTGTTCCCACGCTGAGAATGCGCTCTATAAGCTTGATTGGCTTTGGCGTGTCAAATGGAGCTTGCTCATCAAATATTGAGCGAAGCTCCTTTTTGGCAGCATCATTGTGGCCGGCATCTGTATGAAGCCAAATAGTCTCTGCAGGAATGCTATCGCTAACTTCAGACAAAAATCTTTTGTAAGCCGGGCGTGAGTCTCCATCCTTGCCAAACCAAATTCTATTGTCAGCAATCAATTCTGCAAATTTCTCTTTGGTATAGCGCCAGCTTGTATTCGGGGGAGGCATCACTTCGCGACCAGAGGGAAGTGAAATTGGATAGATAGCATAGTCACGCGCCTCATTCCGCAGGACGTCACCTGCTTTCCACGGTCCTCTCGGATCATTATCCTGATTTGTATATCTGTCGTTTTGTTTTTCGGTCTTTGGTAGTCTCACAATAGTGGCGGTCTCTATAGAGCGCGCATATACCAAAATAAAATCATGTGATTCTGAAAAGTGCTTGGCGTCCGATTTTGGGCCATACTTTTTCTGCCAAACTATAGAAGAAACGAAATTCTCCGCCCCAAATACTTCGTCGCATACTCCCCGAAGATTTGCGACCTCAGCATCCCCAATGCTAATGAAAATGAGGCCACTTTCATTCAGCAAGGTTCGAGCAAGTCGGAGGCGTGGATATATCATATTGAGCCAATCGGTGTGGAAACGTCCGCTGGCTTCTGTGTTGGTTGTTATCTTGGATCCATATTCCGACTGCCTCGTTAGTTCAAGATAATTTTTTATGTTATCTTGAAAACTGTCAGGGTAAACAAAATCATTGCCCGTGTTGTATGGCGGGTCGATATAGATCAGTTTCACCTTTCCTGCGTAGCTCTTCTGCAGCAGCTTCAGTACCTCAAGGTTGTCACCCTCGATCATCAGGTTTTGCGTCGTTTCCCAATCAACGCTTTCCTCCGGGCAAGGGCGCAGGGTGCCGGTGCTCGGCGTCAGTGCAATCTGCCGCGCCTTCTTCTTGCCATGCCAGTTCAGACCGTATTTCTCGTCGGCATCAGTCACAGACTGATCGCCGATCAAGGCTTTCAACACATCGACGTTGATCGCTGCGCCATTTGCCCCTTCCGTCACCAGTTCGGGAAACAGGGCTTTCAATTGGGCCAGGTTGTCAGCGACGATGTTAGCCGACTGGGCTTCAGGGCTGTTGGCTTCGATTTTTTCGATACTCATGAGATTCTCGGTTCAATGATTGGCGTGGCTTGCATTTTGATATTCCTGCTGTGCCTACTCGTCGTGTTCACAGCAAGGGTTGTCAGCTAAATGGGTTCGGCCACAGCAGTCGCATTCGGCAGCGTTGATATCCGTGTTGCAACAAAAGCAGAATGGTTTTTCGTGATAGCCAATGACCAGGAACTCTTGCCTGCAGATTGGGCAATCTAGCGTTCCACGAAACTCATCGGGTGTATCGACCTCTTCTTCTCGCCATTGCGGCCAGCGTTGGTGCATCCAGCGTTCGAGACGGTGGCTGGCAATCCAGTAAAGGTCTCGCCGGTCGTAGACATGATCCTGGATTGCACGTAGCCGTTCAGGCGTTAGATCATCGGCAAGCCTTTCATTTAGCACTTCATCGACGAAAAAAAGGATGAAGGCCAACGATTCCGACAGTGTTTGTTCGTCTTCTTCTTTGTGGTCGTAACGATGATGCTCAATCCGATTTCGACGACCTTGCATCTTCTCGATCACTTCACGCGACTGCTTGAAAAGTCCGAGCCCAAGGTTATCGAGACGGTTCATCGCCTCTTTTGCACCGACCGTGATTGAGTCATCTTTAACGGGCTTGTCGATATCCCGATAAATAAGCAGGGGGTTGACACGATAAAGCTGCTCCTTGAGGAAAAGCTCTATCGCATGGAAAACTGTCATGATGGCGTGTTTGCGGCTTGAATAGCTCGAATCACGCATGAAGTAGTCGATCCCAACCTGAAGCGAATCAATTGCATTCAGATAGATTTCGCTACGCTGGCTTTTCGCCTGGCCCTTACAGTTTTCCAAGGATTACCCCCAAATCGCCTTGAATCCGTTTGATTGCGAGGTTCAGTTCAACCTGCTTGGCAACCTGCCTTTCCTTGGCGGCCAGGCTTCGCAGACGCCCAAGTTCAGTTTGCAAGCGTTTGGACTCCAGCAGCGCCTGATGACGCTCAGTCGCCTGTTCGCGGGACGACGAAACAGAAAAGACGCCTTTGACGAAAGCCGTTTGCAACGCGATTATGGTATCCATCCAGCCCTGATAAAGCGCGTGAAGCGATGATCGTGGCTGCTTTTCCAGCGGCAAGGCATCGACAAATAGCTGTGCCAGGTCTGGCCGTTCCGGGGAATGCAGGTTGGTCTCCAAGATGTCACCGTCCAGCACAGTCTTCCCAGCTTCGTTTTGCGCCCAGCGTTTATGTGCGAGCGAGATGCTGATACTGCTCTGTGAGTGCACCATCAGAAATGTGGGATAGGGAATGGCACGATGTACCAGTTCAGCGATGCGGTTCGCCTTGCCCAAGGGGCGCAAGCTAATGTTCAGGACAGCAATTTCGAGGTAGTCACGCACCGCGTCTTGGTACGCGGGGATGCCAACTGTCACGGGCTTCAGTGCGGCAAGCCAATGAATGTCTTCGATGCCGTCCGAAATCAGTCGTTTGTCGGCAGCGGTTGGTGCCCCCGATTCAACCAGCATTTTTTTGGGCACGCGCTGATTCACCATGGCAGACGGCGGAAGCCTCATGCCGGAAAGAATCTGCTCGGGAGTCAGGTGCTCAGGGGTACCGCTCACGCCTCCGCTCCCTGGGCATGGCCGGGGAGAACCACCAGGTAGGCCAGCACTTCAAAGTCATTCGAGCCAGCGAACTCGCCCTTCATGGCATGGGTGCCGCCAGGGGAGAACAAGCTGGCAATGGCCCGCTCTTCCGACTTTCCAACGATGGATGACACTGCAGCAGACAAGAGCTTTTGTGCGTGGCGCATGTCTTCGCCTTGCTTGGTGGCACGGTCGAACTGGGCGCACGCGGATGCGTCAGGCAGGTCTCGGCCAAGGCTCAGGCGCTTGAGCCGATCCAAGATGCGCTTGGCTTGCGTGTAGGGCAACAGCACGGTGCCGTCCTCCCCCACGTGCACCAAGTAATGTGGCGCAAGGGGGTAGCCGGGATCGATGGCTTTTTCAGCCGCTGCGTCCTCGGCACGCAGGCAAAAAATGATGCCAGGGGGTATCTCTGCATCGATGCTGGTGGTGACCGCAAAGCAACCCAATGGCAGGGACTCCAGCTTGCCGGGATGCGCTTTGACGAACTCGGCCAGGTCAATGCGGAAGTCGGTCAGTGTCAGGTCGGTGATGGCAACGCCGCTGGACAGGTCTTCCAAATCGATGACGGTCTCTTGCAGCTTGAGCAACTGGTTGCGCCGGTACTCCAGATCGTTCATCTGGTTGCCGGACTGTTGCTCGATGATGTTCTCCTCGCCTGTGGCGGAGATGTCGAGTAGCACCATGCGGCCACTGACGCGCTGCTCCAGGTTGATGTACTCCTCCAACTCGATGTTGGGCCAGAAGTTGACCAGTTGAATGCGGCTGTTGGTGGAGCCAATTCGGTCGATGCGGCCAAAACGCTGGATGATGCGAACAGGGTTCCAGTGAATGTCGTAGTTGATGAGCCAGTCGCAGTCTTGCAGGTTCTGGCCCTCGCTGATGCAGTCCGTGGCGATCAGCAAGTCGATTTCGCCTTCACCGGCCAACTCCTCGGGGCGCTCCTTCGAGCGTGGTGAGAAGGCTGTCAGGATGCTCGTCAGATCACGCCGCAAGCTGGGAAGGGTGGTTTGGTTGCGACCAGACCCGGTGACCAAGGCCGTTTCAAGACCCAACTCTGCTTTGGCCCATCCAGCCAGTTGCTCGTACAGGTAGGTGGCGGTGTCGGCGAAAGCCGTGAACACCATGACCTTGCGGTTTCCGGGATTGATGGGGTTCTTGCACTTGCTGGCTATTTGCTCCCGCAGTTTCAGCAGCTTGTCGTCGCGTGCAATGCTGACTTGCTCTGCCGCCGCATACAGCGTGGCAAGGCGGTTGCGGTCCTCGATCAGGTCTTGTTTCCAGCGCAACAGATCAACATCGCCCAACAGCACCTTGACCTTGCGACCAACCAGCAAGGTTTCAAAGGCCGGGTCATCGATGTCCACGTCTTCGATGTCCAGCTCTTCGATCTCCTCGCTGTGTGCTTCGATCTGTGCCAGGGTTTTTTCGACGTCCTTAAGCTGGCGATGCACCGTCAATGCAAATGACGACACCGCACTTTCCATGCGCTTGAGCACGTTGACGCGCAGCAGGTGAATGAGGCTTTCTTCGCGGTCCACCTGTCGGAAGAAGCTCTCGCCACCACGAATCTGAGTGCTGTACTTGGCGTCGTAGGCAGCCTGCTTGTGGGGCAGAACATAGCGCAGGGGGGCGTAGGCAGCGAGGTTAAGCCGCTTGATTTCCAGGTTGATGTCCCGGATCGAGCGAAACTCGCCAGCCCGGTCTACATCCGCCTTGATGTTGATCGGAGGTAAGCGGTCAGGGAAGCGACCAGTCTCGCTTGTGCCGTAGTACTTTTCAATGTGACGGCGGGAGCGGGCAATGGTCAGGTGGTCGAGCAAGGCGAAGTAGTCAAAGCCGAGCATCTCCACCAGCAGCGAGGGTGTCTTTTCTTCGTTGGGTAACTCAAGCCAGCGGTTGAATGCCTTCTGCGCTCGTCGTGTGGTGCTGTCGATGCTGGCAATGCCGTGCTCAAACAAGGCGGTGTCATCGCCTTCTGTGACGAAGGAGATCTGGTTTCGCAAGTCGGCCAAACGGTTGTTGACCGGCGTGGCCGACAGCATCAGCACACGGGTCTTCACACCCTCGCGGATGATCTTTCGCATCAGCCGGTCATACCGGGTCTCGTTGCCTTGGCGGGGCGATTTCTTGTTGCGGAAGTTGTGCGACTCGTCGATCACCACCAGGTCGTAGTTGCCCCAGTTGATGTGGGACAGGTCGATGTCGCCGGAATGGCCGCCGTCGCGTGACAAATCGGTGTGGTTGAGCACGTCATAGTTCAGGCGATCAGGAGCGAGAACGTTGCGCCGGTCGTTGGCCTTGTAGAGCGTCCAGTTGTCCCGCAGGCGTTTCGGGCAAAGCACCAGCACGCGGTCGTTGCGTAGCTCGTGGTACTTGATGATCGCCAGAGCCTCGAACGTTTTTCCCAAGCCAACGCTGTCAGCGATGATGCAGCCGCCAAACCGCTCCAGCTTGTCAATGGCTCCCACGACACCATCCCGCTGGAACTTGTACAGCTTCTTCCAAACCACCGTGTTGCGAATCCCGGTGGCCGATTTGACGATGCGCTCCTCGTCAAGACCGTCACCGCTGGAGGCAAACAGGCGTTGCAGCATCAACGCATACACGCTGGTGGCGTCTCGATGGGCAGAGAGGCTTTTGACCGCTGCGATCAGGTCGGCTTTAGCTTGGGGGTGTTCCTTCAGCGTGGCCCATTGCATGTCAAACCACTGGCTGAGCATTTGCGCTTCAGCAGGGGTTTCGGACGCCTGAATCAAGCTGAGAGGGTTGCCTGGGGTGACCCCCAAGCCTTCGCTGCTGAACGAAAAGGAGCCGAGTGCAGCCTGTTGTGCGGAGCCTTGTGAATCCCTCAAAACCAAGGTGCCCTGGGGAATGGGGCCGCTGGCGTGACGAACATCGGCTTTGCTTTCGAGCCAAGCAGCCAACTTTCTCGCAAGCCAGGGAGCTTGCAACTTGTTTCGGGAGGCTCGGTCAGCCGCCGTCCCCAACAAGCCCAACTGCTCCTGCTCTGTGCCCTTTGTTGGTGCGGTGGAGGTTGGTGGCACCACCAGGCGCGCATTCGACAGGTGAGGCAGCTCAGTCAAGACTTCGGCGAAGGCATAGAGCGAGAAGGATGGCGACACCATGTCCATCCGATGATTGGGCTTGAGCCAAGGGCGGATCAGGTCCAAAACCCGATCAGATCCAGCGTTACTGACAAACTTCATTGCGCTCCCCCTCGCTCGCGATCCCGTTGATTCTTTTTGCTTCGCTCACGCACTGCCTCCCCAATGCCCCTCGAAGTCGAATGACAGTTGCTTGTGGTGCTTGATCGACAGCAGGAAAAGGGTGCCTTCAACCTGCACGTACAGCACCAGGTAGTGGCTCATCACGTACTCACGCAAGCTGGTCAACGAGGTGCCCACCAGAGCAGCCAGCTTGGACTTCAGTGCGGCAGTGGCGTTGGTGACCTCCGCAGAGCCGACAGCCCGGTTGAAAAAAGGCCGGCCTAGCTCTGGAAACCGTTCCAGGTTGGGCAGCACTGTGCCGAGTAGCTCGTCGATCAGTCCGTCGAATGCCTGAGGAGCTTCCGCCTCGGTCAGGAACTGTTCGATGTCAGCCAGGTTCCGCTCGAAGTTGGCGGTGAGCTTGATGGTCACGCTGTTGGTCATGGGGCTACCGATCTGTCGATAGCGATCAAGCCCGGCGCTTCTTGATGGTTGTCAGTGCCGTGCGAGCATCCTGAACACGTCCAGCCGCTACGTCATCCAGGCCCTTGGATGCTTCGTCGATCAGAAGCAGGTGGATGCGCTCGCGCTCTAGCTGGTGGTAGTAGTCGAGGCGCTTCGCGTCAATGATGGCGATGTAGGCCTCACCGTTTTTGGTGATGAGCTTTTCGGCACCACCCCTGACATCCTCAGCCAGTTCAGAAAAGTTGGCGCGAGCATGGGACAGGGGGATCACGTCGCTGGCTGAGATTGCCATGGGGGCCTCCGGTTGACGAAGATGGTGCAAAATTTTGTACATCTTACCCGCTTACTCATGACCCAATCAACAACTTGGTCGCAAGTGGCGCACAAATAAATAGGGGGTAGCACCTTAGGTGCTACCCCCATGCACGGGTGAACCGATTTATTCAACGAATTGTTGAGCGGGTGCGAGGATTTCCTGGATTTTTTCAGATATGACGTTGAGCTCCTTCAACCGATCTGTCAATTCTTTTTTCAGCCTGCTCTGACTGTCGCAGTCCAAGTCAAAAAGGTCGTGCCCTGTCGTTGATCGGTATAGATTGTTGAGTGAGTTCACGTTTCCACCGATGATGTCATCCAAATGGTGGGAAACGATCTCACTAACAACCATCACCACACGATCCTGATGCAGGCTGAAAAAACCATACTTGTGCCATAAAACATTCAAATCCACCTCGTCAGAGTGCGCGATGTAATTGAGGATTTTGGCAATATTTCGCTCGATTGCAATGGGGTTGCCCTCGAAGTGCAAAGTCAATTTTCCATCTGTAATCATTTCAGCCTCACTCATTGATGACAAAGCCAATAAAAACATTGGCAGCACTGCGGCGTTTGGCGTCGTAGCCCTTCTTAATCAGCACCTGCTTGAAATCCTTTACGCCAATCGGTGACTGATTGTTGTTTTTGGTAAACTGTTTGTAGCTTGCATAGGCTTCTGCTGCAGGAACTACGCCTCCTTCCAATGAGCGGCAGTTGCTCTTGAGCCAAGTGCCCACGGTATCAGCGTCACTCTTCAAAGTGCCCAGGTACTTGATGGTGGACGCAGGCCACAGCAGCTTGCCCAAGCGGTGGTACTTGACCGCACCTTCAATCAGCCAGTTCAGGATGCCGGAGCCCTCCGCCTTCAATTGATCTTCAAGCTGACTGTTGCATTCGTCCCCGGAAAACCGCTTGGTGAAGCGAATGGCAAACAGGCGACGCCACATAGCCTCGTGAGCAAACGATATGCGAGGAAAGTAGTTTGTGCTCAAGAAGATCTTGCACTGCGGTTTGAATGTGGCCTGCTGACCGTAGTTCGGGCGATAGCTAATGGGGTCTGAACCAGTGATGTTTTTGACCAAAGCCTCTTCCAGCTTATCGCCTTCTCCAAACTCGGAGGACGGAACGAAACGCGCACCTGCCAAAGGGGCCAAGGCAGGCGTAGGGGCATTGGGGTTAGTGTTGTGCCTCTTGAGCAGCGAGTAGCTAACGTTAGTGGCGTAACCTCCAAAGATATACGCTATCGTATTGAGCAACACTCCTTTGCCGTTGGAGCCATCGCCGATCAGAACAAACATCACCTGATCTTGGACGTGACCAAACATCGCATAGCCGAAAATAATTTGCAATGCATCGATTAACTCAGCATCGCCATCAGCAATCTGCCCCAAAAATCCCAAGAATTGAGGGCAAGACGCACCTGGAATGTACGGCACCCCCATCTTCTTACTGAAATAGTCCCCAGGCACGGCTGCTCTAATGTGTCCGGTGGTCAGATCTACAGCAGCGAACTTTGCGCTACCCAATCCACGAGGAATTTCGACCGCCACTGTGTCAACACGAGCGTCGAAAGTGCCGGAGCTGATGTGACAACGTGCGTCCGTGCTTGCAAGGCGCATTACTTCTGTCAAACCTGCACTGCTCGCAATCTTGGTACACAGAGGGTGACGAGGGTTATTGCGAACAAAGTCGTGCAGATATCGACGCACCATCCCTTCTGCATTGGCTGGCTGATTGAGCCAAATCCCCGAGCCGTAGGCGTACCATTGTCTATCGTGAGGTGCATATTTCAGGTGTTGGCAAAGGTCCTGAACAAGGATTTCAACAAAGTCGAACATGTTCTCAGGACCGCGTGACCAACTCACATTGGCAGATCCTGCTACCTGGTAGGCCAGGTAGCGTAGCGTCTCCCATGTGATGCCACCCTCCGCCTTCACGCTGTTCCACTGGCGCATCGCCTCGGCTTCCTCGTACTTGATCGAACGACTGGACCACTGCAAGAAAAGCTTCAAGCCGTTTTCCTCGCCCCATGATTTCAACGCCATGCACACCTTGATCCAGATGTCACGGTCCTCGGGTGAAATCTTGCTGAGCCATTCAAGCACCACATCAATTGAAGGCTTTCCGCCTGCACCTGATACTGACGCATCGATAACGGCCACCTCGGCATGGGGATTGATAACGTTCGACACCTCTTCAAGATTCAAATTCATGCCACTCACAAATTCAGTCACAGAGTATCTGGGAAGGCTTTCATCGCAATGAGTCAGCTCGGCTAAAAATGGCTCTTTTGGATTTTTGTGGTTGTAGGTGCCAGGCACGCGCATCACTCGCGCCAAATTGGCCACCTTGGGATCAGAGCCAAACATCGCTGCCAAAGCTTGTTGAATGCGTTTGAATTGATCGAGAGCGCAGTCGCTCACTTTCCAATATACGTGGTAACGACCCGATGACGTTTTAACCACAATATGAGGTCGAAGCTTAAATTTGATCAGCAAATCGCTGAGAGAAATGTGCCTCCAGTCGTCGCCATCATAGTCAAGAAAGAATGCGTTGACCTTAATGACATTCTCGTCCTTGGTTCCCTTGCCATCAGACTGATTTACCATCATGAAGACGGCATTCCCATCTTGGTTGTGCTTAATCAGCGTCGGCCACAGGTCTTTCAAGGTGCCGCGATGCTTCTTCGGTGTCTTGCCTTTCTCAGGTCCTTCGGCAACAGTCAACAGGTCAGCCGTTGCCTTGCCGATCAAGCTGTATTTGAAGCGTCGAGCATCGCTGCGGCGCTTTTCGGCACTCGATTTGGCATGGGTTTGTGCGGATGCGGGAGGCTTTTTCATGACTGACCTCCCTGCTTGCCCTCGCACTCTCCCTCTGTGGTGGAGGAAGTGTAGGGAGTCTCAGCATTTTTATTTTTGTAGTCATTGACTAAAAAAATAGTATTTGCTGGACCTTCCACTCCTTCCATTTTGTCGGGGGAGGCAACCGCCTTGTACGCATTGGCGTTGTTGCGTTCGATGTACGCGTACACCTCATGCAAGTTCCAAAGGTTCTTGCAGCCGGGCCAGCGAACAGGCTGCGGCAGCAGCCCCTTTTTAATGTAGCGGTAACGAGTCGATGCAGAAAGGCCGATGATTGAATCAAGCGTTTTGCTGTCAATCAATTTACGCGGGGCAGTCTCTAAAGGGTCGAGGCTGGCTCCGGGATGAGCGTGATTCGTGCCGCAAAGGCTAGTTTGATGCTCACGCAGAGCATCTGAAAATTTAAATCCATTCATGTTTATCTCCACGGCATGGCCGGGTTTAACAGAAATGGACACAACTCACGGTATTCTAATTTTCAAGCAGAATTTTCGAGTCATTGAGATTTTTTCATCAATGGCTAGGCTGCAAGGATTGCGCCGATTTCAAAATTAAAATGCTTCAAGGAAACCTGAAGCGAGCTAGGCAACAAGGTTTAATTCTGGCAGTGCATATCTCTCCTTCGCACGTGAGGCAGGAATAAGACATGACCTACTTCGTCAGTATTGGTATTGTTGAGCAGAATTTTCAGATCGAGCGTACCGCAATAAGGGCGCTGACCAGGCTGCTGCGAATCGGCCAAGCTTCGTTGGCAGTGAGACAGATACCAAGTGACCTTGGCACTTTGATTCGTATAGTTGTTGATTTACTCAACTTGCTGCGCCAGATTGTGCCATGGCAAGGCAGGGAGTGCAACTCTCGCGCACGCTAGCTACTAACTTTCGACAGGCACGTGGCTGCCCAGTCGTTCATCATCTTGAGCCGCTTGTCGAACATGTCTCCACGACGATAAGCTGCCTCTACCTTGTTAGACACCGTGTGGGCCAAGGCCATTTCGGCCATCTCTGCCGGAAAGTCGGTCGCCTCGGCTGCCCAGTCTCTGAAGGTGGAGCGAAAGCCATGCACTGTCAGGTCCTTGCGTCCCATCCGCCTCAGCACCGCAGTCAAGGTCATGTCGGATAACGGCTTGCGGTCACGGATGCTTGGGAAGACCACTTTTTCACCATCTTTCCTGAAAGGCTTCAGCTCCTTGAGCAGCGCAGTTGCAGGATGACTTAGGGGAATGCGGTGTTCACGGCCAGCCTTCATGCGCTCAGCCGGGATGACCCACAGTTCATTCTCAAGGTCCACCTCATCCCAGGTCATGCCGCGAACCTCGCCTGATCGCGCGGCGGTCAAGATGGTGAACTGCAAAGCGAGCGCACCGATGCCCGGTTGCCCTGACAGAGCTTTCATGAAGTCGCCCACTTCTTTCCACGGCAGAGCGGCGAAATGCTGAACGCGAGCCACCTTGCCCCTCGCTGGTAGCAACGTGTCGAGGTGGCCTTTCCAGCGCGCAGGATTCTCTCCTGTGCGGTACTTGCGAACGGTGGCCCAGTCCAGAATGGCTTCCACGCGCCCCCTCAGGCGTGAAGCCGTTTCTGCCTTGGTTGCCCAAATGGGTTCCAACACTTTCATGACGTGCGGTGTGTCCACCTTGTCAACGGGCAGCTTTCCCATAACCGGGGAAGCGTAAGTCTTGATGGTGTTCGCCCACTGGTCGGAGTGCTTGGGGTTTTTCCATCCGGCTTTGTGAGCAGAGATGTACTGCGTTGCACACCAGTCAAAGTCAACAGACTTGGCCGATTCCGCTGCGGCTTGCGCCATCGCCTCGCGTCTTTCTTGTACAGGGTCAGTGCCCTGGAGGATCTGGCGCTTGAGCATCAAGGCTTTTTCCCGAGCGTCGGCCAATGTCACAACAGGGTAGGAGCCCAAGCCGGTCCATTTCTCACGGCCTTGAAACGTGTATCGCAAGATCCAAGACTTCGATCCGTGATCGGTCACCTTGAGCCAAAGGCCGGCTCCGTCGCCATGCAGCCCCGGCTCCTTGAGCCTTGCTACTTGCATTTGCGTCAGCTTGTTTGCCCTTGCCATCTTCCCCCCCCCCTCCGGGTGTCCGTTACGGGTGGAATCATAACTGATCGTTCTACGCCGTGTTATACGGAAAAATCAGTGCAAGGGCTTGAAATGGTTTGACGCCGTTTGATGAGGTCGCCAGGATTTTTGGGTGTATTGTATTGATTTCATTGGGTATTTTGTTTTGTTCTTTGACCTGTTTTGAACTGGCGTGAAGTGCGGGTTATAAGGACGCCCTCTCCGCCAAAATCAAAAACCCTTGTAAGTCAAAGGCTTACAAGGGTTTTTTGTTGTTGATTGTTGAAATCGGTCTTCGACCGTCACAGAGGTATCCCTTGGAAGGATTGGCATTTCAAGTCAACATCGGCGCTGTGCGCAGTCGAATCGGTGAACTCAAGGTCAGCCTGGCGGTCGATGAGAACGGCCAAGGTCAGGTGCATGTTTTCGCTATCGACCCGACCGACCTGCGCAAAGCCGGCGTGCTGTTGACCCTGGGCGAAGACGGCCTGACCCAGTTCGACGATTTGTTGGAGAAAGTCTATGAGGTGGCCCACCAGCTGAAGACGGATGGACGCATGAAAACGCTCAAGCGGGCTTGACAGGCTCGCGGCCCACAAACCCCGCTCAGTGACGATGACCTGCCGACCGCCCTGTCACACGAACAGCCGGGGCAATGCCAATGCTCATTCCCACTCAATCGTCGCCGGTGGTTTGCTGGACACGTCGTAGGTCACGCGGTTGATGCCACGCACTTCGTTGATGATGCGGCCCGATACGCGTTTGAGCAGGCTGTAAGGCAGCTCCGCCCAGTCGGCGGTCATGAAGTCGCTGGTGCAGACCGCGCGCAGCGCCACCACGTAGTCGTAGGTGCGGCCATCACCCATCACGCCCACGCTCTTGACCGGCAGGAACACGGTGAAGGCCTGGCTGGTCAGGTCGTACCAGCTCTTGCCGCTGATGGGGTCGATGGTGGAACGCAGCTCTTCGATGAAGATGGCGTCGGCGCGGCGCAGCAGGTCGGCATATTCCTTCTTCACTTCACCCAAAATGCGCACGCCCAAGCCCGGGCCCGGGAAGGGGTGGCGGTACACCATGTCGTGCGGCAGGCCCAGGGCCACGCCGAGTTCGCGGACCTCGTCCTTGAACAGGTCGCGCAGCGGCTCCAGCAGCTTCAGGCCCAGTTGTTCCGGCAGACCGCCCACGTTGTGGTGGCTCTTGATGGTCACGGCCTTCTTGCTCTTGGCGCCGCCGGACTCGATCACGTCCGGGTAGATGGTGCCCTGGGCCAGCCACTTGGCGCCTTTGGCGCCGTCGCCCTTGAGCTTGGCCGCCTCAGCCTTGAACACGTCCACGAACAGGCCGCCGATGATCTTGCGCTTCTTCTCCGGGTCGGTGACACCGGCCAGTTGCCCCAGGAACAGGTCGCTGGCGTCCACGCGGATCACCTTGGCGTGCAGCTTGCCTTCAAACATGTCCATCACCATGTCGCCCTCGTGCAGGCGCAGCAGGCCGTGGTCCACGAACACGCAGGTCAGCTGGTCGCCAATGGCGCGGTGGATCAGCGCGGCCGCCACCGACGAATCGACGCCGCCGGACAGGCCCAGGATCACCTCTTCGTCACCCACCTGCTCGCGGATCTTCTGCACCGCTTCTTCGATGTGGTCGCGCATGACCCAGTCGGCGCGGGTGCCGCAGATGTCCAGCACAAAGCGCTCCAGCATGGCGCGGCCCTGCACGGTGTGCGTCACCTCCGGGTGGAACTGCACCGCATAGAAACGGCGGGCTTCGTCGGCCATGCCGGCGATGGGGCAGGAATCGGTGCTGGCCATGAGCTTGAAACCCGGCGGCAGTTCGGTCACCTTGTCGCCGTGGCTCATCCACACCCTGAGCATGCCGTGGCCCTCGGGGGTGGTGAAGTCCACGATGTCTTTCAACAGGTTCGTGTGGCCGCGCGCGCGCACCTCGGCATAACCGAATTCGCGGGTGTGGCCGGCCTCGACCTTGCCGCCCAATTGCTGCGCCATGGTCTGCATGCCGTAGCAAATGCCCAGCACCGGCACGCCCAGTTCGAATACCGCGTCCGGCGCCTTGTCGTCCACTTCGTAGACGCTGGCATGGCTGCCCGACAGGATCACCCCTTTGAGCTGACCGTCGGCGGCGTAGTCACGCACCCAGTCGCTGCTCACGTCGCAGGGGTGCACTTCGCAGTACACGTGCGCCTCGCGCACACGCCGGGCGATCAGCTGGGTGACCTGGGAGCCAAAATCGAGGATGAGGATTTTCTGGTGTTGCATGGCGTGTGTGCGGGTGTCGCGGCAAGAGAATCGCAAAAAACGCGAAAGGCCGCCCCGAAGGACGGCCCTTGTGGGCCCCAGGGCGGGCCCGGTGTCAGTCGGCGCGGTAGTTCGGCGCTTCCTTGGTGATCTGCACGTCGTGCACGTGGCTTTCGCGGATGCCGGCCGAAGTGATTTCCACGAACTCGGCGCGTTGGTGCATCTCGCCAATGGTGGCGCAGCCGCAGTAACCCATGGAGGCACGGATGCCGCCGGCCATCTGGAAGATGATGGAGACAACTGACCCCTTGTAAGGCACGCGGCCTTCGATGCCCTCGGGCACCAGCTTGTCGGCGTTGGGGTTGCCGGTGCTGCTTTCCTGGAAGTAGCGGTCGGCGCTGCCCTGCTGCATCGCGCCGATGCTGCCCATGCCGCGGTAGCTCTTGTAGCTGCGGCCCTGGTAAAGCACGATCTCGCCCGGCGCCTCTTCGGTGCCGGCGAACATGCCGCCCATCATCACGGTGCCCGCGCCGGCCGCGATCGCCTTGGCGATGTCACCGCTGTAGCGGATGCCGCCGTCGGCGATCAGCGGCACGCCGGTGCCCTGCAGCGCGGTGGCCACGTTGTCGATGGCGGTGATCTGCGGCACACCGACACCGGCCACGATGCGGGTGGTGCAGATGGAGCCCGGGCCAATGCCCACTTTGACGCCGTCGGCCCCGGCCTCCACCAACGCCAGTGCGGCCGCGCCGGTGGCGATGTTGCCACCGATGACCTGCACCTGCGGGTAGTGCTGCTTGACCCAGCGCACGCGGTCGATCACGCCTTTGCTGTGGCCGTGCGCGGTGTCCACCACGATGGCGTCCACCCCGGCCTTGACCAGCGCCTCGACCCGTTCTTCGGTGCCGGCGCCCACACCCACCGCCGCACCCACGCGCAGGCGGCCGGCGGCGTCGCGCGCGGCGTTGGGGAAGTTGAGCTGTTTGGTGATGTCCTTGACGGTGATCAGGCCCTGCAGTTCAAAGCCGTTCTTCACCACCAGCAGGCGCTCCAGCTTGTGCTTGTTCAGCAGCGCTTTGGCCTCTTCCGGGGTGGTGCCTTCGGGCACCGTGACCAGCCGCTCCTGTGGCGTCATGATTTCGGTGACCGGCAGATCGTAGCGGGTCTCGAAGCGCAGGTCGCGGCCGGTGACGATGCCGACCACTTTGCCGCCCTCGACCACCGGGAAGCCGGAGACACCCAACTCGTCGGACAGCGCCATGACCTGGCGCACCGTGGTGCCGGGGCTGATCACCACCGGGTCGCGCAGGACGCCGGACTCGTAGCGCTTGACCTTGGCCACCTGGGCGGCCTGTTCTTGCGCCGACAGGTTTTTGTGCACGATGCCAATGCCGCCTTCCTGGGCGATGGCAATGGCCAGCCGCGCCTCGGTCACCGTGTCCATGGCCGCCGAGACCAGGGGCAGGTTCAGGGTGATGTCGCGGGTGAACTGGGTCGCGAGGGATGTGTCCTTGGGCAGGACCTGGGAGTACGCGGGCACCAGCAACACGTCGTCGAAGGTGAGCGCTTTACCGAGTAGGCGCATGTAGGAAGCTCCAAAAACACTATTGTACTGGGACCGCAGACCCGAGCCGCTCAGTACCCCGGCTTGGCGCCCGGCCGCTTGCTGGCGAACAGGCCAGCGGCCTTGGCGCCCTGGCGTTGGAAACGCTCGCGCCGCGCCACCTTGGGGTCCACCCGCAGCGGGCGGTACAGCTCGATCCGGTCCCGGTCGCGCAAGGGCGTGTCCAGGCCGGCCTGGCGGCCCCAGATGCCCAACGTCAGCCGGTCGGGGCCGGCGGCGTGCAGGCGCGGCAGCAGCGGCCAACCGGTGGCGGTCAGGGCCTGGGCGGCGGTGGCGCCGTCGGGCAACTCCAGCGCGACCTCCTGCACGGCTTGCGGGCCGTCCGCCCACACCACGGTGATGCGCATGGTGCCGCCCCCCTCACGCGCCGTACACCTGGTCGGCACGCTTGACGAAGGCGTCCACCAGGCTGCCGGCGATCTTGTCGAACACCGGGCCCACCAACGCAGCCAGGGTGGCACTGGAAAACCCGTAGTTCAGGGTGAATTCGATCTTGCAGGCGCGCTGCGTGCCGTCGCCCACCGGCTTGAACTCCCAGGTGCCGTGCATGTGCGAAAACGGCCCGTCCACCAGCTCCAGGTGGATGCGGCGGTCGGTGATGTGGGTGTTGCGGGTGGTGAAGCTTTTTTTCAGGCCACCGATGGACATGCCAATGGACGCCACCATGCCGTCGGCCGTGGTTTCCAGCACCTGGCCCGAGCTGCACCAGGGCAGAAACTCCGGGTAGCGGGGCACATCGGTGACCAGCGCGAACATTTCGTGCGCGCTGTGCCAGATCAAAACTGTCTTGTGTACGCTTTTCATACAATCGTTGGCCGTGCCCGGGATTGTAGAGGTCGCGGGGCACCCCCATATCCACACCATGTCCGCCAAACCGAAAACCAAAACCCCCGACCGCGACAGCCGCATCGCCGAAAACAAGAAGGCCGCCTTCAACTACCACTTCGAGGAGCGGCACGAGTGCGGCCTGGTGCTGGAGGGCTGGGAGGTCAAGGCACTGCGCGCCAGCAAGGTGCAGCTGACCGAGGGGTATGTGGTCATCCGCGAAGGCGAACTGTTCCTGATCGGTTGCCTGATCAACCCCTTGCGCACCGCGTCCACCCACGTCAACGCCGAAAGCGCGCGCACCCGCAAGCTGCTGATGCACCGCGAGGAAATCCGCCGGCTGGTGGGCAAGGTGGAGCAAAAAGGCTACACCCTGGTGCCCCTGAACCTGCACTGGAAAAACGGCCGGGTGAAGTGCGAGATTGCGCTGGCCAAGGGCAAGGGCGAGCACGACAAGCGCGACACCATCAAGGACCGGGAAGGCAAGCGCGAGGTGGAGCGTGCGATGAAGAGCCGCCACCGCTGAGCCACCCCATCCCGGCGACCACCAGCCCACGGGCCGCGCAGGCCCGCCGGGTGCTGGGCCGTCAGGCCAGGGCGCGCAGTGGGTGGGCGTGGGCCGGCCAGGGGCTGACGAAAAACGGGGCCACCATGTCGGGCGTCACGTCTTCGATGCGCGGCGGGTTCCAGCGCGGGCTGTGGTCTTTGTCCACCGCCAGGGCGCGGATGCCTTCCACCGTTTCGCTGCTCGTGCCGCTGCGCTGCAGGTGGCCGGTCTGGAAGCAGTGGCGCACCAGGTCGCGTTCCATGCGCAGGTCGTCGGCCAGGTTCATGCGGCGGGCGCGCCGCACCTGCTCCAGCACCACGTGCAGCATGAGCGGGCTGCGGGTGCGCAGCACCTCCAGGGCTTGGGCCGCACCGGCGGTGGGCATGCGCGCCAGCGCGGCCACGATGGCCGGTACGCTGGCCTCGCCAAACGCCGCTTCCACCTCGGCGGTCAGCAGCGGCGCGTCGGCGGCCACCCGCCGTACCCAGCCGGCTGCGTCCATCCAGCGCTGCCAGGCGGCGGCAAAGGCCTCGGGGTTGGGCGCGTCGATCTGTTGCAAGGCGGTCCAGGCGTCCGGCAGGCGGTCGGCCGGGGCGATCACGTCGGCCAGGCCGTAGGCCACCGCTTCGGCGGCGCCCATGACATGGCCCGTCAGCGCGAGGTACTCGCCCACATGGCCGGGGCAGCGGCTCAGGAAGTAGCCACCGCCCACGTCCGGGAACAGGCCGATGTGGGTTTCCGGCATGGCCATTTTGGTGTGTTCCGTCACCACCCGCACCGAGCCGCCCTGGCTGATGCCCATGCCACCGCCCATGACGATGCCGTCCATGAAGGCGAGGTAAGGCTTGGGGTAGGTGAAGATCAGGTGGTTGAGGGCGTATTCCTCGGTGAAGAAATCCTCCAACGCCGGGTCGCCCTGGGTCGCCGCCTGGTGGAAAAACCGGATGTCGCCGCCGGCGCAGAAAGCGCCAAACGGGCCGTGCTTGCCGCTGCCGCGCACCGCCACGGCGCGCACGGTGGGGTCGTCGCGCCAGGCGGTGAGCGCCGCTGACAGCGCCCGCACCATGGGCAGGCTCAGGGCGTTGAGCGCCTTGGGGCGGTTCAGGGTCAGCAGGCCAACGCCGTGGGGGCTGACTTCAGCGACGACCTCCGGGGTGTTCCAGTTCATGCGGGTCTCCAGTGTGTTCGGTTACCAGGGTTTGGATGCGGTAGTGCCCCTCGCGCTCGCGCCAGCCCAGCCATTCGTTGGCCACCAAGGCGCCCAGCACCAACGCGCCGCCCTGCAGCACATAGGGTTGCGGCACCTCGTTGGCGCCCAGCCAGGCCAGGGCGATACCGAACAGCACCTCCAGCAGCGCCAGCAGGGACATCTCGGGCGGGCTCAGCGACCGGGCACAGAGCACGGCCAGCACACAGGGGATGGCCAATTGTCCCAGCCCCAGGCCGGCCAGCAGGGTCACATCGTGGACACTGGCGCCCAGCGGCCAGGCCAGCGGCAGCGCGAAGAGCGACGACAGCAGCGCCCCGATCAGCACCGCCGGCACCAGGTCCACCTGGTGGCCCGCCGCCTGGCTGCGCTGCACCAGGTTCCAGTTGACGGCGCCGCCGATGGGCGCGCCCAGGGCCACCAGCGTGCCCAGCCAGTGGCCGCCGTCCAGCTGCTGGCCGAACATCCAGCCGATGCCCAGCCCGGCCACCGCGATGGCGCCCCAAGTGCGCGGCGTCAGGCGCTGGCGGAACAGCAAGCGCGACACCAGCGCGGTGAACAGCGGCCCGGCCGCCAGCGTGATGAGCACGTTGGCCACCGAAGTGAGCGCCAGGCCCAGCATGAAGGCGGTAAACATCACCGCCCAGCATGCGCCCGAAGCCCACAGCACCCAGCCTTCCTGGCGCATGCGGCGCCAGACGCCCCAACCTTGCCACAGCGGCAGGATGACCAGCAGCGACAGCAGCGTGAAGAAGCTGCGCCAGAAGGTGATCTCAAAGGCCTGGGCCTGCTCCAGTTGGCGGGTCACCACCCCGGCGGTGGCCCAGAGGAAGGTGACCAGCACCATCAGGCCCACGGCCCGACCGTGGCGCAGGGTCATGCGCCTTCGCGGCTGGCACGCTTGCGGTCGTGCTCTTTCAGGAAGCGCTTGCGCAGGCGCACGCTCTTGGGCGTGATCTCGACCAGCTCGTCGTCCTCGATGAACTCGACCCCGTACTCCAGCGTCAGCTCGATCGGCGGGGTGATCTTCACCGCGTCTTCCTTGCCCGACACGCGGAAGTTGGTCAGCTGCTTGGTGCGGGTGGCGTTGACGATGAGGTC